>DATKYA010000607.1:0-12632 GCA_035528775.1 Planctomycetota bacterium
GCAAGGGGAACCTGTTTGGTTGCGGCTCGTCCGCGTTGGGGATACAGGCCCGGCTGAAACCGCCAAACGCGACAAGAGGGTTGATTTCTCCACTCAACTTGGTATAATTCCGGCGATCCGCGATCCTGCTTGACCAGGTCAGAGCTCTCGCTTCACCCGGCGGCATGCCCGTGGACACGGGAGCACAGGGAACCAGCAATGCCCATACGATACGAGAACGGGAGCATCGAGATTGATGGGAAGAAACACCACCTGTTCACCGGCGAGGTGCACTACTGGCGGCTGGAGCCTCGCTATTGGAGGCCTGTTCTGTCGGCCCTGAAGGAAACCGGCATGGAATGGGTGGGCCTCTACGTGCCGTGGCGGGTTCACGACAAGGGCGTACACCAGTACGACTTTGAAGGCAAGACCGACGAGCGCCTCGACCTCCCCCGGTTCCTGGAACTCATCGCCGAGATGGGGCTGATGGCCTACTTCCGCCCCGGCCCGTTGATTGTGTCCGAGATGGCCTGCGGCGGTTACCCCGACTGGCTGGGCCACGCCGGCCCCGAATACATGGTCTGGACCGCCACCGGCGAGGTGCCCAAGGGCTTCCCCGGTGAAAACAACCCGGGTAGTTGCCCGTCGTACCTGCATCCCACGTACCTCAAGCACTGCCGCACCTACCTGGCGGCGGTGAACCGCGCGGTCGCACCCTTCCTGCACCAGAACGGCGGCCCGATCAAGCTCTACCAGCTCGACAACGAAGTCTCGCTGATCTGCCGCAATGCGATGTTTCAGTCCGACTACAACCCGCACATCGTGGGGCCCGGGGGCGAATACCACCAGTGGCTGCAGGCCAAGTACGGCTCCCTGGAAGCCATCGCCTACGGCGACGGCATGCGATCGATCGAGGAGATCGCGCCCCCGCGCGACCTCAACGGTTTCGGCAAGGTGCCGTTCAGTTGGTACTTCGATTGGGCGGAGTTCAAGGAGTTCATCCTCGCGGAATACATCCGGCGCCTGCGCAAGATTCACGAGGACTGCGGCGTGAAGGATGTGGCCTTCTGCACCAACCTCAACCCGCACCGGCCCGACTCCATCCCCACAAACTGGCACGAGGAAACCAGGGCCTGCACCGGCTGCAACCCCGGCATCGTGGGCTACGACTTCTACCGCGGGCCGTTTCTGTCGCGCACCGGCTACGGCAGCATCGCCCGGATCAGCAGGATGCTCAGCTCCTACTTCCCGCTGCCGTGGAGCGCGGAATTCATGTGCGGGTTCTGGTTCGAGGACTACTCGGGCGGCTCGTATCCCTATGCCGAGCACCACGAGTTCATGGCTGATACTGCGATCGCCCACGGGCTGCGCGGTATCTCCTGGTACATGTTCCACGACCGCGAGTATTGGGGCGGATCGCCCGTCTCGTCCAAGGGCCACAGGCGCTGCGCGTACGACGCGCTGTGCACGATCATGCGGTTCGTAAACGGTGCGAAGGACTTCGGCTCGCTCCGCGAGGAGCGCGAGGTCGGCGTGTTCACCTACCGGCCCTATCACCGGCATACGTTCCTGGGCGATCCCATGCCGGCGGACGACTCCCGCGTGAACCTCGGTCCGCCCGAGATCGACGGGATCCCGGCCGGTCGCACCTCGCGCGAGGTCGAGGGGCTGTACCCGCTGCTGGCCGATGCCGGCTATCATCCGGGTGCGATCGATCCCGACGTCAACCCCGGCGCACTCAAGCAGTACCGGGCTGTCTTTGCTCCCACGCAGACTTTCATGGACGACGCAACGCAGCGCCTCCTGCTCGAATACGTTCGCGACGGTGGCACGCTCATCACCGGCCCGGCAGTGCCCGTCAAGGACCTCGAGATGCGTCCCGCCGGCGTGCTCGGCAGCGTTGTGTCCGCCACGCCTGCCGGCTCCCTGGGCAAGGGCACGCGCTTCCCCACCGCCTTGGGCGATCTTGCTGTCGAAGGCGAATGGTACGCGGTCTCCGGCGAACCTGTCCTGTGTGACGCATCCGGTCGCGTCCTGGCTGCACAGACGGCCCTCGGCCGCGGCCGCTTCATCCTGCTCGCTACCTACTTCGCGCAATCCGACAACCCCAGCGACCTGGCGCACAACCACGAGCTGTGCCGCCACCTGCTCGAGCTTGCCGGCGTGAAGCCATACGCCCGGATAGACGTCAAGAACGTCAAAGTAGTAGTGCTCGCGGGCGGCGGTGAGACCTTCGTATACCTGCTGAACCACGATCGCCGCGCCCACACGGTCACCGTCACCTTCCGCGACTCGCGGGCCGGTTATCTCGAGGACATTCGCGGCGGCGAGCACGTCCGGATCGCCGGCAATGCCTTCATCGCCGACGTTGACGTGAAACGAGCACGGCTGTTCAGGCTCGTCGAGACGTGAGTGCGTACACGTGCCGCACAGCAAGGAGCGTTTGCCATGAACTGGACAGATGGATTGGCTGGTGGACTGTGTGTGTTCGTGGTCACGGCGGCTGCTTTGGTCATCTGCCACGCTGCACGGGCGGAAGACGGCGACCAGGCAAACGTGGTGCGGCAGGATTTCGCCTTCAGCCACGACCAGTGCCGGGTGCGCGGTGCCCGGATGATCGTGGGAGGGCGCGACTACCCCGAGAACCAGTGGTTCAGCGGCCATTGGGCCGCAAGGCGTTTGCGCTGGCCCTCCTGCCGGGCAAGGAGGCTGTGATCGAAGGTGGCTACGGCTGGGAGGTGCGCGTCCTCGCCGACGCCAACCGAGCAGTGAAAGTGACCGGCATTTCCCGCGGCCCGCACCTCTATCACGAGCCCGGCATCATCCGCTCCGGCGCGAGCATCATCATCGAGTTCCCCAGCGTTCGGGCCGTCGACTTCCGGGTGTCTCCGCAGTACTACGAATGGTCGGTTGTACCGGCGCCGGAGGAAGGGCAGGTGGGCCGCCGCTCGCCGCCGCTGCCGCTGGGCTGGTTCACTATGCAGGGGCGCATCGGCTGGGCTGTGAAATTCCAAGTGCTGGCGGATGCCGTGAAGGTGCTCGGAGTGGAACCGGGCAGCTACCGCTTGTCGGCGGACGACGTGCGCGCCGACGGACTGACCGTCAGCTTGCGCGAGCCGCGCCTGTCCAGCGTGTTCGTTCAGGCTCCCGCCGAGGCTCCGCCTACTACGAGAAGGTGTACCGGGACTTCAAGTCGGTAGAGGAAGGCCTTCCGCATGTGGAGCAATGGGTGCCCAAGCTCCGCCAGATCACCCTCAACGAGAAGGTGCGCCTGCCCGCCGCGGCGGACTCCCCCCGGCTCATCTCCGGGGAGCAGCTCGGCGGCCGGGCGCGCTACGTTTTCCTGGTCACACCATCGTGGTGGCCGGGAGCGATGCGAAGGGCGGGGGACTGGCCGCCGGGAGACTTGTGGACATGATACGCGCGAAGTAATCAACTGTACAGGTTCCGAGCGGCTGATTCCAGCAGGCGTCGGCCGTGCAGTGGACCACCATTTGAAAGGAGACCAGTTATGCGTGCCATAGGATACCGCGTGGGCAGTGTGCTGTTGTGCGCGATGATTGCCGCCGGCGTGGTGGCACGGGAAGCCCGTTCGGGCGAAGCCCAGCCGCCGGGGCCGGCTGACATCATCTGTTTGCCGCCGCAGGAACAACTGCGCGAGATCAACGAACTCGCGGCCGAGATGAAGAAGCTCGTGCCGACGCGGGACTACCCGGATCCCTTCAAGCTCCCATCGAAGTCGGACGTCGGCAACTGGCCCGCGGTGCTCGATTGGGGAGAAGCCTGCGGCAACCCCGCCGAAATGTTCATGCAATACCCCCAGCGGACCCGCTATGCCATCTACGACGTGATGAAACGCATGGGCGGCGACATCAGTTGCACCACCCCGCTCGCAAATACACTCCCGTGGGAACCCGACATCGCCCAGGCGTGCGACAAGGGTCCCGGCGACTACTACAAGTGGCTGTTTGTATCGCGAGCCGAGTTCACCCAGGCGGTCGGCCTCCGCTGGATGCCCTGGCTGTGGCAGGGCCGAACCTCGGATGACCCGAAGCAGAACGAGTTGGAGCGGCAGGTTTCCGACAAGGGCATCCGCCCGGCCAACCACTGCCCCATCTGCCCCACGCACCCCAACAACATCGATCGCTGGGTCAAGGCCCTCGCCGCCTCCCACAAGATGGCCAACAAGTGGCTGTGGCAGGTGAACGGCAAGTCGGCCGTGTATTGGGACGCGGAGGATGCCATCTCCACCCCTGGCCAGAAGGACGGCACCTGGCAGTTCTTCTGCTACTGCGATTCGTGCAAGAAGCTCTTCCGGGCCTGGCTGCAGCGCCGCTACAAGGATGCCGCCCCCAACCAGGACACCAACGGCGACCGGACCACGCTGAACGGCCACTGCGGCACCGCATTTGCCACGTGGGACGAGGTGGCCCCGCCGGCCTTCGAGCAGCGTGAGGCGCAGCCCGTGCTGTTCTGGATGTGGATGAAATTCCGCGAGTGGAGCCTGTGTATCTACAAGCACCAATGTGTGGCACGGGCCGCGGGTGTGGTGAACATCTCGCCCGCCGGCCCCTACGGCAACTGGGGGATGATGAATGAAGCCCCCTGGCATGCCCTGGGCTTCCATCTCGGCATGCGGTTCAACGACGTAGTCGTCCTAACCTCCGGCCGACACGGCACCTTCTGGAGCACGCTGCACGCCGCGGATTCGATCACCCGCCGCGATTCCTCCAAGATCGTGCTCGCCGGCGCGAATCCCCGCTACGACGAGGAGCCCTTCGGTTACATCGACACCTTCACCGCCCAAGCCTTCAGCAAGGTGTCCGGCGTGAACGGCCTCTGGCATACCTTCTGGGGCGGCTGGGGAATGCTCCGCTACGGCGTGAGCGAAGACTTCCACACCCAGTGGTATCCCGAGCGCAGCGAGCAAGTGGCATGGTGGAACTGGTTCGGCGAGCGGCAGCATGACCTCTTGGCCGACATGAAGACCTCCGAACCCAGGATCGCCGTGCTGTTCCCGTGGACTGCGGAGGTCTTCGAACGCTGCGACGGCACCCCGTACTCCGGCTGGGCCAATTCCGACGAAAACTTCAAGCTCGACCGCTGGGCCGACATGGCTCTCAGCATGCTCGGCTATCCCTTCCACGTGATCAGCGAAGACCAGGTGACGGAAGGCGCCCTCAAGGACTACAAGGTGCTCTACCTGCTATCGAACAGCCGCGTACCGCCGGAGGTGGCGCAGCGGATCAAGGCGTTCTACGACGCCGGCGGCTACGTCTACATCGGCTACAATTCGCTCTCGGAAAGCCTCGCCGGGAAACCGGACACCGCCGTTTTCGAGCAAATCCTGGGCGTCCGCCCCGCCAAGCTCTATCCGAGCACCTACATGAAAGACGAGCTCTACGCCCTCAAGCAGACCACCGGCGGCTACGTGATCACCGCCGATCATCCTGCCCTGCCGCCGAAAGGCACGAACCTGCCTTGCGTGAACGGCATGATGACCGTTGAACCGGTGGCGCAGGACGTGCAGGTGCTCGCTACCTTCAACGGCCAGCCCTGCATCACCGCCCGTGGCCGCGCGATCTTCGTGGGCACCCGCATCGGGGTGGACGTGGCCATGACCTGCCCCTTCCTGTGGAAGCATCCCGACGAATACCACCAGATCAGCTTTTCGTCGGTGGCCGAGCCGATCTTCCGCGGCGTGCTGAAGGTGCTGCACGGTTTCGCCGACACCGTCGGTGCCGGTTCACGGGCCGACGTCCTCGACGACGGCAAGCGCCCGCTCTACCTGTTCTCGGGCATGCTCGACAACTGGAAGCTCGATGCCCATCTGATCGTGCTCGGCAACTACGAGTCGATCGAGCGCGACCACATGGTTCGGTTTACCGAGTTGCTGGGACTGTCGAAGGGCACGAAGTACGACGTGCTCGAGCTGAAGACGCAGAAGATGCTCGAGCGCGACACCGACGGCAAGGTGGACGTGTTCGTTCCCAATGGCGGCGTGCGGATGCTGCTGGTTGCCCCGCGGGCGGTGGTGGAGCAGGCGGCCAAAGTGCAGGCCGACGTTCAGAAACGCAGCGAGCTGTTCGACTTCCTCTGCGCCCGCAAGTTCTTCTATCGCTACCAGCCTTCCGCCCTGCCGTGGGAAGTGCAGCATATGGGAATGTACGGCGGGGCAGGCTCCACGCTCGAGTCGCGCCTCACCGAACCCAACTGCCTGATCGTCCTGCCCGACAAGCCCGACGGCCAGGACGAGGCGATGGCCCAGCAACTCCAAGCTCTGATCCAGGAATGGCCATTGGGCATGACACCGCTTACCCTGCCGGTTAAAAGAGCGGGCGCGGTCACCCTGTATGATCGCGAGCGCTACAACCTTTTCCTCATCGGCGGCCCGAAGAGCAACAAGGTCGCCGCCGACTTTGCCGCGTGGGGGCTCCTGACGGTCCGCAACACCGACGTGGGCATCGGCAACGTGCTCCGCCGCCACTGGAAGGATGGCGGCAACGTGCTTGCCCTCATGGGCGAGAACCCCCGGCAGCGGCAGAAGCAGTATGGAGCCTTCCTTGAGTGGATGAAGGTATGGTTCGAGTCTGCCGACGGCTATCGCCCGAAAGCGTGGTGGGTCGATGACCTCAAGGAGGATCTTGGCACAAAGGACTGGACATACGAGACCGATGGCGTCTGTGACCTTGTCGCGAAGAAGCAGGGCGGCAAGGAAGTTCACGTTTTCCTGATGCAGACGGGCAAGACGGTTGATGCCGAGGCACTGAAAGCGAAGGTCGAGAAGTGCCAAGCCCGCGGCGCCGTGTTGAAGCTGGCCGCGACACGCTCGGGCCAGGACTGCCGCTCCGGCGGGCAGCTCGTTGAAGCAGCGGCGGCAAGCAAATAACGGAATCCGCACGCAAATGCGCTGCAACACGTGCCGGTCCTCGCGGGCCGGCACGTTTTTTCTATCGATTCCGGCGCCCCGCTTTGTAGAATATCAGGCTCGCGGTGCGGAGCGCTACGCCGCCACGCAATACCGTTCGGTGAACTGAGGATATCATCGCTGTGATTGACGGATTCCGCAAACAGAGCAGTCTCGGCCCCACCGCCTACGCGGCTCTCACCACGCTGCTGTGGTCGCTCACCAGCATCACGATGATGCTATCGGTCTTCCGCCACAGGCTGCAAGCCTACGCCTACTGCTGAGCATCAGCGCCATCCCCGGCATTGCGGGCGGGCTTGCTGGGTGGCGTGGCGGTGGATCGGTGGGGTGCGAAGGCGGTGCTGCGCGTGCCGCTCGTGGGCTGCGCGGCCAGCCTTGATTTGGCGGCGTGCCCCGGGCCGTGGCCCCTGCTGCTCGTGGCGTTGCTCGTCATGCACGGCACCTGCGACACCGCCGCCTACATGTGGATGTCCAGTGTGCTGGGCAACGAGCTCTGCTACGACCGCCGTGTGTTCTTGCCTGGGGCGGTAATGGCGGCGTTCTCGCTGGCATACGTGGCGTCGCGGTCGATTCTGAGCGTGCTGCCAGAGCGCTGGGGCACAAATGCGATGATGATCGCCCTTGGGCTGCTGGGCGGCGGGTTATTCCTGGCTGGCGTCCTGTCGCGCGACCAGGCAATGACGTCCATCGGCTACGTGGCGGGCGCCTTCTGCTGGTCGGTCGAGTACCCGACGTTCCTGTCCACACTGGCGAACACCACGAAACGGCTGGGCACGGCGCTGGCGGCGCAGGCGGTGGCGGGCGGGCTGGCGCTCTTCGTGATGGTCTACCTGATGGGCCGCATCGATGATGCCCTCGGCGACGCCGCGTTGTGGAAGATTCTGCTGATCCCGGCCTGCGGATTCCCGCTGGTCGGCCTGGGCGGTGCGATCTGGGTGTGGCGGTTCAGGCCTGCCGAACGGCCAGCTGCCCAGCCGACCGTTTAACCATGGATCAAGCGTACCCTGAATCGCCCCAACTCGACAACTCAATAACTCGTTAACTCTATTGTGGGAGCCTGAACTCCACGCCTTCCACCTGTGCCGCCTGCACGGAGAAACCCCACTCCTGCCACCACACGCCGCCGATGTCCGTTTTCACCAGGATCTGGTTGAGGCCCTTGCGGAGCGGCAGGTCGATCCTGCGGAGCTTCCCGCCTCCGCCCGGCGGATTGCCCGTTCGCTCGCCAAACACCGGTGCGCCGTTCGCGAAGATCTTCAGGCCGTGGTTCCACATCCACCACGTGGCCAGCGTCAGCTCCTCGGGCGACTGCACGGTTGCCGCCGCGTAGCCGAGGTCCATATTTCCGTCCACCTTCAGCATCGCCCACAGGTTGATCCAGCCGGAGGCGGCGTCCACCGAGCCCTGCACGTCGGCGGTCCTTAGCCATTTCACCTCGCGGTTCTTCTTGCCGGTAAACACCTTCGCGGCATCGATCTTGCCGTCCTTGATCTCCTTCTCGACCGGCTGCTCCTCGTCAAAATTCTTGCGCGGGCCGTCGGCGTAGCCTTCGTCGTAGAACTTGATCGAGGGATTGTCGAACGGGCCGAGCACGAGCCAGCTCCGGACGTCCCGCGTGATCGCGTCCAGGCTGACGAATTCGACGCCGACGGACTTGCCGGCTGCGGCGCTGATGGCAACGCTGTGCTTGCCCTTCTGCAACGCAACGCTGAGGGGCTTGAGCCCGTCCGCGGGGCCGACATCGCCCGCGGCACGCAGCGGCATCTCGCCGACCGCTTTGCCGTCGACCTCCACGGTCACCTTGCCGAAGCCCTCGCCCTGCACGAGGGATGGGCTCAACGCAAACCGGCCGGTCCACGGGGCGTCGAACGCGAACTGAAGCTTGTCCTTCGCCACGGCCACGTCCAGGCCGGTGATTGCCTGGCTGATGTCGCCCCACGGCCGCGTTTGCAGCGAGACGTCCTTCGCCTGCAGCACGATCCGCTTCTCGGTCTTCTCGGGCAGCGAGCGTTTCGCGCGGGGCGCCGGGGCCTGCTCGGGAATAGCGATCGTGTTCAGGTCGGCGGCCCATTTCTCCTTGCCTTTCGGATCGAACAGGCGCAGGCTGCCGAGGTTGTTGCCGACCACCCAGCCAGCAGGAGTGGCAAGGATGACGCTACCGGTGCCGACGTCCCGCTGCCACAGCAGTTCGCCCTTGGGCGAGAAGACCTTGAGCGAGCCGTCCCACCAGCACGCGGCCACTTGGTCGTTGGAAATCCGGGCGTCGCTCACCGCCTCGTGGGCGCCGGCCCGCCAGTGATTGCCGGTGGCGGTGTCGTACACGATCAGGTCGGAGCCGTTGAAGCCGCCGACCAGTTTGCCGTCGGGGCTGAGCCGCACTGTCGATTCGAGCCCGTGGAAGCTCGCACGTGTATCGGCGGCGCGGTCGTACACGAATGCCCCGCCGCACGGCATGCCGCCGCACGCAACGGCCACCTTGTTGGCGGCGAATGCGATATCCTCGCCCAGCACACCGGGCAGGCGGGTGAGCCGCTCCATCGGCAGGTCGGTGCGCGGCGTGCCGAGGAACCTGGTGTATTCCGACATCCATTCATCCCAGTAGAGCATGCGGGGATCGGATGCCGGATCCTCGATCTTCTCGGATGCGAGCCTACCGGCGCGGGCGTCGACGATCCACAGCCGCGGCTTGAGCTGCTGGTCCTCGCCTTTCGTGGCATCATCCATCAGCTCGGGCGCCACCTTCATGTGCTGCTCGATGATCTTCGGATCGGTCGAGCAGGTGATGAATGTCACTGCTAGGCTCGTGCTGTCCGGCGCGAACGCGAGGCTGTGCGCGAACCGGCGGAATTTTCCGTTCTCGGGCTTGTAAGGGATTTCCCACAGTTTCTTGCCGTCGGCGATCGCGTAGCAGGCGAGCTTTTGGTCTCGCTCGGGCAGCACGATCCGGGTGCCGTCGGGCGACATCGCCATGTACTGGTTCTCGCTGTACAGCGTGGTGAACTTCGCGCCCCAGCGGCCGTACTGGAGGTTCTCGTATTGCCGGATCAGCTTGCCTTTGCCGTCGAGCACGTGCACGCGGATCGGGAAGGTAGTGGCAGCCGCCACGACCTTGCCATCGGCCGAGGCCGCAAGCTGGTGGATGAACCGGTCGGCCAGATGCGCCTTCCACAACAGCTTGCCGCTGCCGGTCAAGGCGATCAGGTTGTCGAAATAGCCATCCGTGCCGGCCACGATCATCGAGCCGTCGGCGGAGGCCGCGAGGCAGCGAATGCTTTCCCCGCGGCGCAGCACGGGCTGGACGACATCGGCGGCCTTCAGGGCGATCTGCTTTGTCGGCGGCTCCTGCTGCGCGCCGGCCGTCGCAGGAACCGGCGCATCCTTCAGGGTGCGGCGGTAGTCGGCGGGCATCAGGTTTCGCCGCGCGGCTTCGAGGCTCGGGGTAGGATCGTAGCCGCCCGTGAGCGCCAGCAGGCGGTCTGCGGCCTTGGCCAGTGCCGCATCGTCCTCGGCCATCACCAGAATCGCATTGTCGTCCCCGTAGAACGCCGACCGCACCAGCTCGATGATGAAGCCGCCCGGGCCGGGATACGCGGGCGACGTTGCCCGCAGCAGGATACCGGATTCCTGCAGCTCGCGGATGAGGAAGTTGTCGCGCGCCGTGCCGAGCAGCACCAGGTGGCCCTTGATCTGGTAGACCGGCCGATACGGATCCTGCATCCACACTGCCCTGTAGTTGGTGCCGGTGACCAGCTCGTCGGCCCACGCGATCTTCGCCTTGGCGCCGGCCCCATTGACGGCCTGCAACAGCTTGTCGGCGAGGCCGCGCAGCCGCGCCTGGTCACGACTGAGGGCGATGGTCAGTTCGGGCTTGGCCTTGAGGAAATCGGCAATCGCCTGCCGGCCAACCAAGATCTCGGTCGGCCTGGGCAGAACCGTTTCGGCGAGTTTCGGTGCAGCGCCGGCAACCTCGAATTCACCGTCATACTGCCGGCCGGAGATCAGTTCGCGGACCGACACCTGCCACGTGCCCGCCGGGTCGTTCGCGGCCACCGGGATTTCGTCCTCCCAGGCGCCGCCCTGGGCCGTTCGATACAGGCGGTAGCGCTCGCGGCCCTGGCTGTCCCTGAGCACCACCTCCAGCGGCACGTTGCAGCTTACCTGCTTGCCGTTGCCGCCGAGGATTTCGGCCCGCAGCCGCAGCGGCGATCCCTGCGTTGCTTTCGCGTCGGCGAGCAGCCGCGGGCGGTCCAGCGCGGCGGGCAGCACAACGAACGCCCGCGCGGAGATTTGCGTCAGGTCGGCGATGAACGACACGCGGCCGTCGCCCGCGGGTCTGGTCGCCACGCGCGTGCCCGCGAAAACGTCGTAGATCACCGACTTCGCGTCCGCGCGCACAAGAATCTCCTCCTTCACCGGGATCCGCCAGCACTGCTGGAAATGCGGCAGCGGCCGCTGCAGCTCGGCGGTGAACCGTTCCGCGAACGGAGTGTCGTTCATCGTGAAGATGATCCGTGCATCGCCGGACGCTGAAGTTGACAGCAGCAGGTTGGGATTCTTGCACTCGGCGTAGGGCTTGGCCACATCGTCGAACACCAGCTTAAGCGCCTGGGCCTTCCGCGAGGCAAACGTGCGGGCGTTCACCCAGTTGATGCTGCAATACTCCACGGAGTCCATGTCGCTTGTGCAGCCGCCGGCGTTGTAGTAGTCGTGGAAGGTTACGTCCACGCGCTTGTCTGCCGGCAGATCCTGGCTGGTGGTCGCGTCGGCCACGATGATCCCGCCCTTCTGCTGGAATGCGCGAAGCCCGGCCAGGATGTCGTTCGGCAGGCCGCCGGTGATGTCGACCAGCAGCAGCATCTTGTACTTCTCGAGCAGCTTCGGGTTCGTCCTGATCTCCTCCTCGTAGATGAACGTGGCAGGGTGGTGCGCGAGCATGCAGGCGACGTACGCCTCATAGGAGCCGTGGCCGTGACGGCAGCGGTTGGCGTAGCCGGTGCGGCCCTCGTTGAGGGCGGACTGCGTGAACGACGCGAGGATGGCCACATCGTCCGTCTGGTCGCACGAGGTGAAGAACGCGCCGTATCGCTCCACGACGCCGAACACGTCCTTCAAGGCTTCGCGCAAACCCCAGTGCTGGTGCGTCCAGTCGTTGTCGACATTCGTGAAGTACGCGGGCACGATGTAGTTGGTGTCGTAGCCGGCGGCGCCGCCGCGGGCCATCGTTGCCATTGCCCAGCGCAGCATCGTGTACTTGCTCATGTCTTCGATGCCCCAACTGGACACCCACAGCGGCTTGCCTTGCCGGCGGATGATGGAGCGGGCATCGGCGCCCATCTCCGGGATGAACGGCTCCATGCCCCAGTCGCCGCCGCTCTGAACCGCATTGATCACGTTCAGCGACTGCGCGTCGACGGGCGGCCACGTTCCGCTGCCGTAGTTGTAGGAATCATGCACTTGAAAGATGGGACTACTGCGGTTATAGTAGGTGAACACAGATTGCGTCAGCACTTCAATTGGAGGCCGAACGATGATGTTCGCGAAGCCGCATCGTGCGCTGCTGGTGATCCTGATCGTGTGTGTGGGCAGCAGGTTGCCTGCTGGCGAGCGGGTGACGAAGCTCGGTCCGTCCCAGAAGGAGTCGCGCGTACCCGCGTGGGATGCCTCCGGGCTCGGCACGCTGGTGTGGCAGGGGATCGCCTGCGCCGACCTGAGCGACGACGGCCGC
>DATKYA010000608.1:0-5888 GCA_035528775.1 Planctomycetota bacterium
ATGGCAGCCGCCGCCAGAACGGCCGCCGCGGCTCCCGCCGGCGCCAGCCATCCCCGGCGTCGAGCCGGCGCCATTCCCGCTGCCGCCGGCGCGATCGCCGGCTCGTTGCGCCGCGCCATCGCATTCTTGATGTCTTCGATCAACTCCTGGGGCGACTGCGGCCGCTGGGTGCGGTCCTTCGCCATCAGCTTCCTGATCAGCACGGCCGTCGGCTCCGAGAAGTCCGCCATCATCTGCTGCAGCGGCGGAAGCTCCTCGGTGAGCTGCCGGGCGAGCACGGCCGCCGCGGTATTGCCCGCGAATGGCACGCGCCCCGAGATCATGTGGTAAAGCGTTGCACCCAGCGAGTAGAAGTCGCTGCGGGTATCGATATGCTTCTCGCCGTCGGCGGATGGCTCGCCGCGGGCCTGCTCCGGCGAGCAGTAGTAGGGCGTGAGCGATGCAGGGCCGCTGGAATCGCCGTCGGCCGTGGGGTCGCGTGTCAGGCCCAGGTCCGCCAGTTTCACCACGCCGGCAGAGGTCACGATGATGTTGTCGGGCTTCACGTCGCCGTGCATCAGGCCGTGTGCGGCGGCGTGCTCGAGTGCCGCAGCCACCTGCAGTGCAATGCCGAGCGCGCGGTCCTCCGGAATCCGCTTCTCCCGCCCGATCAGCTCGCGCACCGTCTGGCCTTCCGCGTACTCCATCACCAGGTAGTGATAACCGTTGGACTCGCCGGCGTCGTAGCCGGGGATGACGTTTGGATGGTTCAGCATCGCAGCCGCGCGCGCCTCGCGGTAGAATCGATCGACCGCCGCCGGATCCTTCGCCAGTGCGGGCGACAGTATCCGGAGCGCCACGATCTTGTCGATCCCCTCCTTGCGCGCCTTGTAGACGGCGGCGGTGAGGTCGGAGCCGATCTTGGAGAGCAGCTCGTAGCCGTTGATGATGCGGCTCTGGCGCATCTTGCGCTGGATCGCAAGGGCCTGCTTCACCTGGTCGTCGGTGAGCACGCCCTCATGCACCAGCAGCTCGCCCAGCGGAATCTTCTGGCTTCCCATGCCTTTCTGCACCTGCAAGTATTGGTCCAGGTGCTGTTCGTCGATCCAGTTTTTCGCGAGAATGATCTGGCCTAATAGCGTCTTGTCGGCAGCCATGGGTAGCCTCCAGCGTGGGTGGAGCGGTGGCGCGGGCCGCACTGCAACTCACATACTATCATGAATGTAGGCGAAAGTCAACATCTGGCTGAGGACGAAATTCCGGAAATTCCCATGCCTTCCCGCGACTGGGCCGTTCCCTCCTGCTTCAACGTTCTTCGCTCGGCCCCTCAACGCTCGCTGTTTTCCGCCTCTTGCCCGATCCTCCACTGCTCGCCCTCGATCATCGGCGCCGCGTATTTTGCCGTGATGCGGCCGGTCTTTTCCAGGTGATCGATGCATGCCCGCATGCAGCCCCGGCCGCCGCAGATGCTGCGATGCCGGAACCGGTGATCCAGAAAGCGATAGTATCCCGGCGGATTCTCGCGGCTGGAATTCTCATCGAGAAACGGCGAGTACTGCGGATCCCACCCCTGGTGTACCGGTACGCAGGCGTCGCAATTGAACGGAGCGTGCCGGAACACGCGGCTCTCGATCGGCAGCTCGACGCTCCGCGCGTCGCCGATCGCCCCGGCCGGACACGCCCGGGCGCAGGCGCCGCAGTCGGCGCAGATGCTCCCCGTAAACAGCGGGTCCGACGCCAGCGGGGCGTCCGTGACCACCGCAAACATTCGCTGCCGCGGGCCGAACTGCGGCGACAGGAACAGCTTGCTGCGGCCAAGCTCGCCCAGCCCGGCCGCGCAGCCGACCATCCGCAGGCTGATGTGGCCGTCCGGCCGCACCCCGCCCGCCCGCACAGGCCGGCCCATGTCGGCACCGAACGGATTGTGCACCGGCACCGACGTATAGCCGTGGTCCTCGAGCAGCAGCACGACCTCCCGCAGAATTCGCGGCGCCGCCACCTCGTTCAGATGCTGGTACGAACTGCAATTGTAACCCTGCCAGTAGGTGCCGTCCTCGATGGTCTTCAGCGTCCCGCGCAGGATTCGCAGGCCGATCGCGATCACGCTGCGCGTGGCCGACATGATCGCGCGCGGATTCAACTCAGGCGGAGCGTTGTCGAACCGCCCGATCGCCGCGATCCCAACAAGATCAGCCCCCGCCCGCCGTGCTGTTGCCTTCACCGCCTCAGCCAGCCGAACGTCGTCTGCCATGGTTGCGTCCTCGCGCGCTCGTTTCCCGGGAATCCCATCACTTGGGCATCATTATAGAGTCTGCGGGACGAAAAGCAATACCTTCGGCTGCGGGCTTGCTGTGGTGTTGTGCTGCCATGGAAATGAGGGGCGGCCTACCCTCAACCGCCCCAAGGGGTGAACTCCTTCCTCGCTCCCTTCCGCGGGCTGGCTGCTTCCCATTGTCGTCATTACTGCTGATCGGCGTTGCCGCGGCCCCGGGTGCGGACGCCCGCGCCGGCTGCTACAGTATTAGACGCAGAAGGTATGACAGGTATGGTCGCAGGGTTTTCCTTTTGCGGTGGCAGCCGGTATGACAGCTATGGTCGCACGGGCAAGGGGTTGTGGAAAGCAGGCCGGGCGATCGGCCTATGATGTGGTCAGTGGCAGGAAAAAAATTCTTGTGAAACGGAGAGATTCTTCGAACTCAGTGGACCAAGTGGACCAAGTGGACGCAGTGGACCTCTCTTCATCCCATCATCTCCTCCTCCGTCCTCACTTCCGCCTCATACGCTTCCGCCGCGGCAGCCAGCTCGGCGGCCACGTCGGCCGCGAAATCCTCCGGCTGCAGCACCACGGCGTGCCGGCCGAAGCCGAGCACCCAGCGCTTGAACTCCGTGGTATCGCTGAGCCGGAATTCCGCGATCACGCCGCCGTCGCCGTCTTCCGTGATGACCTGGGTGGGGTGCCACTGCTGCTCGCGCACGCTCGTGGCGGCCCAGCCGGTGAACCGCACGGCGACAGCCTGCACCTCGCCCGACGAGAACACGCCGAAGCTCCCCTGCATGCAGTCTTCCAGCGTGAAGTCGTCGGGCCGCTCGAACCGCTGGGCGGTCAGCTCCACGCCGATGCAGCGCGACAGCTTCAGCTTCCGCAAATCCTCGCCGTGCTCGTGGCCGAGCAGCCGCCCCACGCAATACAGCCCCGCACCCAGCAGAACCATCCCGTAGGGCTGCAGGACCGCGTCGAACGCCTCCCGCCCCGGCGGAGCGTAGCGCAGCTTCACCGCCCAGCGCTCGGCAATCGCCTTGTTCAACACGCTGATCTCCTTGCTCTGCGATGAATAATCGTGGAAGGGGGTCGTCTTCACGAACAACGTATCCGACAACCTGCCGAAGTGCCCGAGCGTCTTGCGGGGCAGGAGTGCCTTGATCTTCTCCATCGCGCTCGTCAGGCCGTCGCCGAACTGCGTGCCCGACAGCGGCGCCAGCAGCTTCTGGCTCAGCAGCAGGCTCAGGCATTCGGTCACCGACAGTAGCAGGTTTTCGTGCGCGATGAAGTTGGGCTCGAGCTTCCAGAATCGCTTGCCGAAGTCGCGCTCCTCGAACGTGATCGGAAAGCCCACGTCATGCATCACGTTCAGGTCGCGCTGCACCTGCCGCTTGCTGCACTTCAGCCGCTGAGCGAGGTCCTCCGCGCCGATGCCGAACCGGTGCACCTGCAACGTCTTCAACAGATTCCACTGCCTGATCAACGGCTCGCCTCGCGCCATGGGTGAATCTCCTGTGGGTTTTTCAGTTGCTCAGTTTTCCGGTTTTCCAGTTCACCAGTTGTTCAGTTGTTCAGTTCCACAGTCAATCGGAGGACTGCATAACTGATCAACTGACCAACTGCTTCCTCGCCCGCTCCATGATCCGTTCGATCTCGTCCCGCTTCGGACCGGTCAGCTCCTTAAGACTGCGGACGCTCCGCACACGAACATGGCGAAAGCATAGCATGAACGGGGAGGAGGATCAAGGCGGAATTCCGGGCCACGCGGGTTTTCTGCTTGAAATCTCCTCCTCCCCCTGCTATTCTCTCCGCATCCGATTTGTCCTCATTGCGCACAAGACTGAGCGAGCACCATAATGACTCCTCCCCTCCTCCACTCCATGGCCTCCGCCCCGTTCACCCCCCTCCTCTCCGGCACCTTCGCGTTGCCCGCCGGCGTCCCGATCCGGTTCGACATCGCGTCGGGCGGGTGCTGGTACGGCCACGGGTTCGCGCACCGGCAGCCGTATCCGCTGAACGCCGAGCCGGTCGTCAACACGGCGTTCGCGGTGAACAACGCTCAATCGCCGATCTGGCTGTGCTCCGCGGGATACGCGATTCTCGCCGAGACTGCCACCGGCCTCTGCGTGCGGTTCAACGAGCGCGGGGGCGGCGTCTTCGAGCTGTCGTGCGGCGAGCCGCTGAGCCTGCGGGTTTTTCGCGAGGAGAGCCTGCCGGCGGCGCACCGCTCGCTGATGGCTCACCTAGGCTGGCCCGGCCCGCTCCCGCTGCCGATGTCGGGCGACGCCGCGGGCGACTGCGTGTTCTGCACGTGGACGCAATACCCGCGCTGCATCAGCCAGGAGCGGGTGCTCGCGATGGCCCGCGAAGTCCGCCAGCGCGGCTATCCCTGCTCGTTCTTCATCATCGACGACCGCTGGGAGACGGCGTTCGGCGAGCTTGCGTTTTCGCGCGACTTCCCTGATCCCCGTGCGATGGTGGACGCCCTGCACGGCCTCGGATTCCGCGTGCTGCTGTGGGTCACGCCGTTCGTGAACCGCGAGGCGGCCACGTTCGAGCCGCTGACGGCGCGGAAGATCCTCGTGCCGGACGCCGCTGGATCCGGTCCCGCGCTCCTGAAGTGGTGGGGCGGCACCGCCGGGCTTGTCGACCTGACCAACCCCGCCGGGCGCGACTGGTTCCGCGATCAACTCCGTCGGCTCCGGGCCGACACCGGCGTCGATGGCTTCAAGGTCGACGGGGGCGATGCGAAGTATCAGCCGCCGCCCGCCCGATCCGCTTGGCACAGCTACCGGGGGCCGTCCGGTTATGCGGACGAATTGCTCGCCGTGGCCGAGGAAGTCGCGCCCGGCGCCTGCGAGACCCGCACCGTCTGGCTTTCGCAACGCCGCAACGTCATCTGGCGGCAGGGCGGCAAGGACTCCCACTGGGGAATAGACAACGGCCTGCGGGCGATGGTCAATCTCGCCCTTCACATGGGCCTGATGGGCTACGATATCCTCATGCCCGACATGATCCCCGGCCGCGTGCAGACGATGGTCTCCGACTTCCCGCTGCCCACCGACGAGCTGATGGTGCGGTGGACGGAGGCGACGGCGTTCATGCCGCTGATGCAGTTCTCGTATTTCCCGTGGAACTACGCGGGGGCGACGGAATCTGCCGTTCGCGGCTATGCTCTCGCCCACAAGGCGATCGGCGGCTACCTGCTCCGCCAGGCCGAAAACCGCACCGCACCGCTCATGAGGCCGCTGTGGTACGACTGGCCAGACGTGGACGCATTCTATTCAATCGCCGACCAGTGGCTGCTCGGCTCCGATCTGCTGGCGGCGCCGGTGCTGGCGGAAAACCAGGTGGCGCGCGACGTATTGCTGCCGCCCGGCCGGTGGCTCGACGCGTGGATGGGCCGCGCGTTCGACCGGCCGCGAATCGTCCAGCATCCCGCCCCGTGCCCCGGCATGCCGCTGTTCGTGCGCGAACGCAACCGCGAGCTGTTCGCCGCCCTGCACGCCGCCCTCGCGGCGGTTGAGCGAGGCACGATCGCCTCCGGGCAGACGAGTGCGACATATCGCGCGGGGTTGGATCGGGATATTTCGGTGACGGGGTGAAGAAGGGTAACAGGATGAACAGGATGGAGAGGATGAAGAGGATG
>DATKYA010000609.1:0-9807 GCA_035528775.1 Planctomycetota bacterium
GGACAAAGGTTCACAACCGAGCGAGCCGTACCCCGAAGGGACTCTCGTTTTCCAGGACGATGCAGGCTGGCCGCTCAGATCAGGGCACGAAGGGATAATGTGGTACGATAAGGATGGGATTGTCCCTCCGGCATTCGAAAAGGGCAAAGCCTACGTTTGGGAAAACCGAGGTGGTACAGGCAGCGTCCTAACGCCTTGGGATGAGTTCGTCGCCAGGACTGACTTTGAGAACGGGGGCAGCATGGGCTATGCGGATCTCGAACTGAGCGATGACGCCAAAGCTCGACTGCATGATAACCTATATCACGACTCCAAGCAAGGAGGGCACCCGCTTGACTTCTCGGTCGGCTTCAAGTGCAGCGATGCCGCATGGTGGGAACTTGGCAAGGTTGGGTTCCATACGCTGCCACCGCATGACGAGTTCGACTCTCCGGCCGGCGATTGGGAATGGCTGACAGGGACGGTCTGGCCGGGACGTGGCGAAGGGCAGTTGTGGAAGTTCCCTTCAGACTGGCCGGAGTGGCTGAAGGAGCTCATCAGGGTGAAGTACTGGTACATCTTCGATTGCCCGCTTTCCTTCAACTTCGTTATGTCCTGGATTCGACCACTAGATCCGAACGAGAAGATTGCCCCATTGGGCTTTGGCTCAGGGCATACTGTCACGAATGGACAGAGCCTGCCTTACACCATCAACTTCGAAAACGTCTCCACCGCCACCGCACCCGCGCACACGATCCGGATCTCCGACTCGCTCGATCCCAACTTTGACCTCCGAACTCTCCGGCTCGGAGAGATCGTCTTTGGCGATCATACGATCACCGTGCCAGAAAACAGAAGCTACTTCCAGACAAGAGTTGACTTGGGCGCCGAGCACGACAACATCGCCGCCGACGTAAGCGCCGGGCTGGACGTCCAATCGGGCCAGGTGAGTTGGGTCATCAGTGCCATCGACCCGAACACGGGCGAGCAGCCCGACAACCCGCTCCTTGGATTGCTTCCACCGAACGATGAGACTCATCGTGGCGAAGGGCACGTCACCTACACCATCAAGCCCAAGTCCACCGCCGCCACCGGCACACGCATCACCAACAAGGCCACGATCGTTTTTGACAACAATGAGCCCATCGACACCAACGAGGTGTTCAATACCTTGGATGCCGGCAGTCCCGCCAGCCACGTGAATCCCCTCCCCGCCACCAGTGAGGCGCCAAAGTTCACCGTGAGCTGGACGGGCGAAGACGACGCCGGCGGCTCAGGCCTCGCAACGTACGACGTCTACGTGGCAAGAGACGGCGGCCGTTACGAGACGTGGCTGACCGGCACCGCCGATACGCAGGCCACCTTCTCCGGCCTGCCGGGCCGCTCTTATTCCTTCTACAGCATTGCACGCGACAACGTGGGCAACGTGGAATCGGATCCATCTCAGCCTGATGCCACCACAACCATCAAGCGACAATGGCTCACCCCAGGCGACACCAATCTAGACTGCAGGGTGGACACACTAGATCTGCTCTTCGTTCGTAACCGGCTGGGCAAGGCGGTTGTCGTCGGTGACAATTGGCAAGCCGATGTGAACAAGGACGGGAAGATAAACGTCCTCGACTTGATACGAGTCCGGAACAAGCTCGGCACCATTTGTACTGAATGACGCACCCTTGGCATTGCGTGCAGCAAGCATGCGTGAAGCCGCGACGGCAGACGACACAAGTCGTGAGGCAGCAATGGGGAGCAGGCTGCGCCCACGTTCATCTGGATTGATGCCGCCGTGCATCGTCCGGTCAACGGCAGCAGTGATGAGGGCGTGTGTGAGGATTGGCGGGAGTATTGCCGAGCAGCGATCTCGCGTGTGCCTTCATGCGAGCATCACGTCCTCACCGTCAAGGCGGGGAAACGCCCTGGTCTTGTACCTATCAAGAACTCCGTCCTTGTTGGTGCCACAGCACTCACGTTCCTTGCTGAAGAACCGGGTTTGTTGTAGGATCACGCCTTTCAGCAAGCGAACGGAGGTCCACTGGTCAGTATGCTGCAGATCATCATGGTATTCCTCAAGGCGTTGCCCGACGAGCGGACATCCTTGGCCGCGGAGAACATGGCGCTCAGGCACCAGTCAACCGTCCTGCAACGGTCGGTCAAGCGTCCCAAGCTTCGCAGACGGGACCGAATCTTCTGTATCTGGCTATCACGGCTCCGGACACGCTGGTGATCCGCTCTGTTCATCGTGCAACCTGAGAGGGTTGTGAAGTGGCATCGTCAGGGCTTCAGGCTTTACTGGCGATGGAGGTCCCCAGGGAACAGGGCGGAAGGTTTCCCAGAAAACTGTCCTAAAACTGTCCTAACGGTTTGCCTAAACAACGGCAAATGACCGTGAAGGACTCGGAACAACCGGGATCGTTAAGTCTTTTCTGTTTCAACACTTACGCTGCAAACTGCGTGGTGGCAAGAGGTTAGGGAAATCGCCCCAAACGAATCCCTCTCTCTCCGCCAGTTCATTCAGCGTTTCCGTAAGTGTTTGTATCTCAGGCACTTGCGGCGAAGTCTCGATTTCTGACTGGCTTTCTGCCCTCAATCTGTCCTCAGACGGAGAATCCGACTCGGGGCCATTTTTGCCGCCGCCGTCTTTGGCGTCCTTGCCGTTTTCATCGCCATTGATGTTGTATCAGTAGAACATGTAGACGCGGCCGGTGTGCGGCACGCAGAAGCTTACGACCCAAGCCGGCACACGATAGTTGCCGTCCGCCGCCTCGATGACGATCTCCGTGCTCCACGTGCGGCTGCCGTCCGTGCTGCGCGCGGCCGCCACTCGCTGGTCGGGATTCGATTCGTAGCCGCCCTGCGTCCAGCAGGCGATCCAGGTGCCCCTCGGCGTCAATGCCCATCATCATCAGGCCGCAGTCGGGGTCACCTTCGGTACCCGCGCGGTTGCGGACCATGCCGGCCGGCAGGTACGGCATGCGGTAGCGGGTAAAATGCACGCTGTCGCGGCTGACCGCCGGTTGCGTCTCGAAGAGGCCGTCATTGGAAACGTTGCCGCGATGATCGCGTCCGGCGGAGATGTTTTCCCGGCCATAGTCCCAGCAACGGTACATCGACGGAAACGCAAGGTAGACGTCCTGGGCCTCCGGGTAGACGTGCATGCAGGGGTTGTAAAGATCGGTCATTGGCGGGTCGTCGGCGTCAGGTCCGAGAACGATTTCCAGCTCGTCGTTGATGTACGGGAAGTCGTGCTTCTCGGGCTTGATGTTCTGCGGGTTGTGACCGTGCGGCCAGGGCATGGCGTAGAGGTCGGCCGTCTCGGTGCGGGCGACGCAGCGCTTGTACCTGTACGGCCCGCTGACCTCCGGGAAGGCGCGGACGTACGCCACATAGCGGACGCGCCAGAAGTCATAGAGCATCTGGTTCTGCGTGTCGCACAGGAACGGGATGGCGATCTCCGGCAAGTACTCCCAGTTCAACCCGTCGCGCGAGCGGCGCAGGCACGGCCCGCCCGGCTGGATGGCCTGCGTTCGGGCGCCAGTTTCGCCGGGGCGCGGTCCCGTCCGCCGAATGAATTCGTAGAGCCCTTTGAACGGGTACACCGACTTGGCTCACGCCCGGGGTGCAGGTGCATGCTGATAGGCCCGCCCTGGAATTCCGCACCCCAGATCGTGCGATCGGAGCCGGCGGCACAGCGGACGTAGTCGGTGCGGAGCTGCACGCCCTCCCACATCTCCTGCAGGTAGGTTGTGTGTTCGTCGGAGCGCGTGTCGTGCGTATCATCCCACGGGTGGACCGACCACCACGCGGGATAGTTGCTGTTGCCGAAGAAATCGCCGACGCGTGCCCAACGCCATATCGCGCCGGTGCCGATCCCCGGTGTTGCCACGTGGCTGAAGACCGGGCGCCGCAGTGGGTCGTTGCGCTTGATCGCCTGCGTCTTCCATTCGAGCGCCCGGCGGAGGTAGACGTTTTCCATGAAAGACCGCCAGTCGATGAAGATCGGCACGGCGGGATTGCGGCGGGGCGGTTCGACCTCGTCCCAGTCGCCGAACCCGGTTTGCCAGATGCTGTTCGCGGCGTCGAGCGTGCCGTAGCGTTCGCGCAGCCACAGGCGGAACGCCGCCAGCGTGTGCGGGCAATAGCAGAAACCGAGCGCGCCGCCGTCATTTGGCCAGAAGCCGATCTCCTGCCACGTATTCCAGCACCAGATGTTGTCGAACGCTCCCAGC
This sequence comes from Planctomycetota bacterium, assembly GCA_035528775.1. Taxonomy (GTDB): domain Bacteria; phylum Planctomycetota; class PUPC01; order JABMSA01; family JABMSA01; genus DATKYA01. The sequence goes on from DATKYA010000609.1 coordinate 4,206, forward strand.
CGCCGCACAAGCTCGCCGATGAATCGCTCGCCTGCCTCGCGTGCGCCGGGGTGGTCCCAGCAGGGGCCGGGCTTGCCGTCGGACGGCAGGCAATACTGGGTGGGATCGTTGTGCGGCAGGCCGCTGGCGTAGACGAACCGGCAGTCCGGGTATTTCCTCCAAAGCCACGCGGGCGCCTGCTCCATCGTCAGGCCGAGGTAGACGCCCAGGCCGAGTTCGCGGCAGCGCGCGATGAGTCGCTCGATGCGGCCGAGATCAACCTCGCCTTCGCGCGGCTCATCGACCGACCAGCACTCCTGGATCTTGACCATGTTGAAGCCGAGCCTGCGCAGCACCGGCAGATCGGCCATCAGTTCTTCCTGGTCCTGGTGCGGCTCGCGATACACGTGCGTGCCGAGGGGGAAGACGTTTCCGGGGAAGGTGAGTTTGGCCATTGCGGGTCCTTAAATCCGGTTTTCGTGGTATCACCACGCGATGCTGGATGCGGCTAGATCGCACTTCACCGATACGCCCACGCGGGCGGTTCGTGCGAAGGCGGCAGCGGCCGACTCGTCAAACCGGCCATCCTGAACGGTCAGCGACCACGCCAGGCGCACCTCGCCCTCCTGCCATGCGGGGAAGTTGGTGAACCACATGTTGTTCATCAGCCAGGAGTAGATGTGGCCGGTGTGGGGCTCCAGTCGCTCCTGCCACTTGCCCGTGTGGATATCGCCCACCTGCACGAGGGGAGCGTCGTGCGGGACGAGCACGATGGCGGCGTCGCCGCCGCTCACGGCCAGATATTCGCCCACGGAATGCCAATCGGTGGCGCTGCCGGGTAACTGCTCGATGCCCGCCCGATACACGGCTCCCGCGTTCTCGATGAAAACCTCGGGTTTTGCGGCAGCGAACGGGAATGCCAGGTAGAGGCTTTCGTACGTGGTGACGACCTGCTTGTCGAGCCGCAGCAGCACGTCGATCCGCGGAATGGCGCGATACAGCCGCACCTCGCGCTGAAAAGCGACGCCCGGCAGCCTGCCGGCGGTGATCAGCGAATCGAACACGGGGCCGGTGGACAGCTTCGGCCGCCGCTTCGAGGCGTGCGCGGCCGTGCGCACGAACTCGGGCCGCGGGCGCTTGGCATCGGGGTTCGTGACGCCCTTCGACTCGTCGTACATCGCGGTGCGGTCGCCCCGCCGCACCTGCTCGTGGATCAGCTCCGCAAACCCGTACGGTGCATCCGTGGCACACAGTTGCATCCCGCTGCGCACGCTGGTCATGCCGATGATCGCACCCGTTTCCTGATCGTAGCTGATAGCGAAGTGGTCGTTTGCGAGCTCTCTGTGGCCATGCTGGTTGGCGATCTGGTTAACGTATTCGAATGAGCGAACGGATCTCGCCGGCACGCGCAGGACGTGTACTGCATCCTTGGTTCCGGGAGCATACTGGCCGGGCCAGTCGGCGCCGGTCTCGACGTCGCGCAATGCTTGCGGCGCCTCGTCCCGTGTCGGAATGATGATGGGCCCGGCGAACTCGCAGTCGAACGGATTGGCCACGGTTACCACCCCGCGGCTGGGGACGGCGCTGATGGTGCCGTGTTCAACCGCCCGGGCGTGCAGCAAGGCATCCTCCGCGAGCAGGCGCTTCTCGAGCCATTGCTTGCGGCTGTCGTGCGACCACGGGCTTTTAACGGACGTGGAGGCGCCCCACGTGTGCTCGTCGAACATCAGCACGGATTCCATAGCGCGGGCGAACCGTGCGGAATCCAGTGGAAGGCCGAATGCGGCGGACGATGCGGCGGCTCGACGCAGGGTTGCCTTCGCCCGGCGTGAGCACGCGGTCTCGTAGGCGGCCGATGCGTTGCCGTTCGCCCACCAGTCCGGCCACCCCCCGCGATGGACTGCAAACTCGGCTCCGTGGCGCGCCTCGATCTCGCGGAAGAAATCACGGTTGGTCGCCATCGCCGCCTGCACGTCCGATTGCGCGGAATTGAAATGCCGCACGAAGTCGACAAGCTGCGGGAGCGGCGGCTGATTGTCCATCGCGATGTGGATAGCCAGTGCCTCCCATCGATAGCCTTCGCGCTCGAGTTGAGCGGTGTAATCGAGCAGGCGGCGCGTGGCCGCGGCCGGGTCTTCGTGCAGTTTCAGGATGAACAGCCCCTCGGCGTACCAGCAGTTGCGCCAGTCGGTAAACCACACGAGCACGCGGCCGCCCCGCGGGCCTTCCCAATAGAACGGGCGCTCGACCGCCAGCGGCATCGACATGATGAAATCGGGCGCGGCCGACAGATAGCGGATGCCGCGCTCGGCCAGGATGTCGGCCACGCTCCACGCGATGCCCGGGCAGTCGCTGAACATCGCCGTCTCCAGCGGCAGTGCCTCCTTGCGGGCGAGCTCCACCGCCCGGTCGATCGACCAGCAGAATGTGTCGCGGTCAAACAGGTCGGTCGGGTTCACGTAGAACGCGGTCAGCTCGGCGAGCCCCGCCCGCATGTGCTCGAATAGCCGGTCGCGATTCGGCCCGCCCTGCCGCAAATACTCCAGCACCGGCCACGAGACCTCGTGGATCCAGCGGAATCGCTCGGACTCGGGACGATGGCGGTGCTGCTCGATCAGGTCGGTGCAACGGCCGACCATCGCCACGAGGTCGTCGCAGACCTGTCCGCGGTCGCCGGTGTAGCCGATGTCGACGTGCGTGTGGTGGAGCAGGAAAACCTTGCGGATCATTATGAAAGCCCTCAGTATGATGGCGGGTAGCACACGGTGATCAGCCGCGCGGGCACGTTGCCCGTCGCGTAGCCGCGGTGCCGCTTGCCCTTGTGAATGTAGAAAGCGTCGCCCGTTCGCAATGTCTGCTTCTTCTCGCCCTCGATCTCGAGCACCAAGGAGCCGGCGAGCAGGTAGCCGGCCACGTCGCACTCCAGTATTTCGAACTGCGGCTTGGGCTTGCCGGGCTGCAGGTGTTCGTCCATGATCTCGATACGGATGTCGTCGCGGCGGGGCAGAACGAGCGAATACGTCCGCTCGCGATCGCTGATCGTCCTCATCCGCTCCCTCGCGAACATGCAGGTGCCGTCATCCTCGGCGGCGGGCGCGAAGAAGCCGGCGAGGTCGGTGCCGAGCGCGGCGTGCCGCTGTAGTTCAGGATCACGGTGTCGCCCACCTTCGCCTGCAGCTCGAGCATGTCGCGCCGATAGGCAGACCGCGCCGCCCCGGCATCGATGCCGCGTGTCTCCTTGAGGGCGGCGATCTTCCTGAGCAGCCAGTCGCGCGCACCGTGCTCATCCGTAAACGGCCGGCTGACATGCCAAGTGGTCCAGTTGTCGTGCTGCACGACAAAACCATCGTCCGTTGTCACGCGTGCCGTACCCCGCGGGGCGACCGGCGGGAAGCACATGTCCAGCGTGCGGCGTATGACCAGCGCGATGTCGTCGATCCCGTAGGCGAAGCCGTCGATCTCCCTGCCCGTGTACATCCGAATGACGTCCGGGTTGTACGAAACCTGGTCGTGGATTGCCACGCGATCGACAGGCTTATGCTCGATGGTTGACCTCACGCGATCGAGCTTCGACATCCTGTCCGTGTCGAAAATTCTTTCCATCGGCGTTCAGCCTCCGAACTGCCTTCTCAGCGCCGTACGGAAGGCAGGGTCGAGCCGGATCTTTACTGTCGCGAACCGCATATAGCTGCCCTCATTACATATACTAACGTGCAACCAGCGCACGTTTTCCATTTAGGCAGTTTTTAGCACCCACCACATGCGTCCGCCGCCGGTGCAATCCATTCCCGGGGCGCGAAGCACCTCGGTCTGCTTCCAGAACGGCTCCGCCAGACCGTAGAACATCAGCGTGTAGGGGAAAATGGGCACGCCGAAATCCTGCCGCTCCTTTACCCTCTGTGGAAAGTTCGGGCTGCCCGGTAATGGGTGGGATTCTCGAACGGGTAGTTCGGATACCACAGGCCGCGCTTCTTGCTGAGGAGCTACACGCCGTAGCCCGCCAGCCAACCCTGCGTTTCCCACTCCATCAGCGCCTCCACCGGCATGCCTTGGTCCACGTAGTAGCGTTTGAAGTTGTCGCCCCCCACACTTCGTGGGTGATCAGCCGGATGCTTCTGGCCCATGCAGGTTCGCGCTTGTCGAGCGTTGTGACGCCCAGCGTGCGCTCCATCACTTCACGATACCGCAGTGCCGCCGGCTCCCAGGAATCGAAGAGGTTCAGCCGCCAGATGGAGGCCTCCATGGCGCCGACCCGCCAGACGGCGTCGGCGTTCACCGCGTGAAATTCTGCGATGTTCTTGTTGATGCGGAACCTCTTCCCGAACTCGAGGGCCTGATCGCACTCGGTACCGGCGCCGATCTGCTTGTCCAGGTCGACCCGGTCAGCCGCGCCGCCGTTGAAGCGCAGCGCCGTGCCCCCTGGTGCCGGCAGGGCCAAGGCTAGCGCCGCCGCCGACAGCCGCGCCGGAAGCTCTTTGCCATCCAGCACGGCTGCCACCACCGGCGCCCCGGACGGCTCGGCCGCCGCCAACGCCGCGACAGACGCCAGAAGCAGCAGCGCACCAAACCACAATGCCCGTCCCAGTCGCCCATTCCACCGTGACGCCAGTGTCCTATCTCTCTCGCCGGTTCCCGGTCTCACAGCTGCTTTTCTTTTCTTTCAGTACTTTCGGATCCCCACCACGCGGATGCCGTGCCGGTCGATCTTCGGCACGATCAGCTTGCGGCCGTAGAAGTCCAGCGACGCCGCCGGCGCCTCGGCGATCGGCTTCCACAGGTCGCGCTGGAGAAGGTGCTTCTTCTGTGGGTTCGAGCCTTCGGCCATCACCCGTTCGAACTCGTCCACCAACTTCGCCAGCATCTCCTTGTCCAACGGCTGCAGGTCGACGCTCTTGCGCCGCGCCTCCGGTCGCCATAGCTCGCCGGGCCGGGCAGAATCACCCGCGCCTTCCGCTCCTCGGTATCAAAACCCATGAGTTGGTATTCCGCCGACCAAGCATATTCGTCGTTCTTGCTCTTGCCCGTCATCTCGTGCTGCCAGACGACCCGCGTCCGTGCACCGGTCATTTTCACGATGTCGTCGGCGAGGTCCGGCTCGGCGCCGCGGGCGAGGCCCGCGAGCAGCAGCAACGGCAGGACGACCACCGAGACGAAGATGCATGGTTTCATGGCTGGAAGTCCTAATACTGTGTGCGTGCACCCTGGACGGGGCGCAGGGCTACTTTGGCAAGCCTTTCCAATCCACCTTCAGACCATCAGGCCCGACGGTGACGGGAAACGTTCGGCCGTCGGCCAGGCGCGCCGCCTGGGGCGCGACCTGCCGTTTGTTCTCGAACGCCAGCGTTCCCCATTTGTCGTAGTTGTTGAAACCCGTGACTCCGGCGGACACGCACCCGGCTGTCAGCAAATCGCAGATGCTCACGCGGCCCGCACCGTCTGTGAAGTTGAGTTCGACTGTGGCCGCGGCCGCGGCGGGCCGTTTGCCGTTCGCCGTCAGCAGCGCCCACGGAATCGCGATCTCCTGCACATAGCCTTTCCCGTCGGAGCTTCGGGCGAAAGCCTGCGACGTGTCATCCAGCTCACGCTCTTCCTTTGGGCAGACCCGGTCGAATTTCCTGCCATA
>DATKYA010000610.1:0-2037 GCA_035528775.1 Planctomycetota bacterium
CAGCAGCGTGCCGAGGTCCTGAACGGTTTCAAGCGGTCGGTCTACGCGTTTCCACTGGACGAGAACCGGCACCGATTCCTCGTGGGCGATATCCAGGCTGGCGACGCCGTAGTGGTTGCCGAGGTAGCTGCGCTTCCAGAGGGGCGCGTCATAGTAGTATCCCCAGTACCGGAAGGCAGCGGTCACCTCGTACGGAAGCGGTTTGTCATCCACGATGTTCGCCATCCACTCCGGTGCCCAGGCGCCGGTGAGCGTTTTCAGCGCCACCCGCCGGGCCGGCAGGTCGCTCCCGCTGACGGGCATTCCCCAGCGGTCGGGATTGTTGACATCGTGCAACGCCCCCTTGCGGGACATCGTGTGGATGATGTGCGCGGTGCCTTCCTGGATGACCTGCGTGTAGCCAATCCCCGTGCGCGTCGACATGGCGATGAAGTGCCGCAGCCCCGGGTGCCACGCCGAGACCAGCTCCTCCATCGACTTGCGGAGCGTGCTCTTCCCCAGAAGGCGATCGTAGCTTGTCGGGCCGCAGTCGACGAAGCTCTTCTCCCCGCCCAGCGTGAGCGCAAGGTAGTAGTGATCCAGCGCCTCCTGCATGGTGCCGTCGTACCATGCCCACAGGCGGAGCGGGTAGTACTCCAGGCCGAAGCGGCCGTCTGCCACCGCATGCTCGGAGCCGAGCAGCGCCCCGCCCAGCAGGGCACCGGCGACGCCGGTGTGGTTCATGTTCATGGTGGCCATGTAGCGCGTGTAGCTCTCGCGGAAGAACGAGCTGTTGCCGCGCCAGTCGCCGGTCTGCTCGTAATACGCCTGCCTGCCGCCGTGGAAGAGGTCGATCGACTGGTTGTGCTCAAGCTCGCGCCAGTCGCGGTCGGGATACGTCCACGCCCACCAGTCGAGTTTCACGGCGTCCAGCGCCGGCGCGGGAAGGAGGTCGCGATAGTGAAGCACGTCCGTGAGGTTGTCGACGATGTCCCAGCCGGTCCAGCGGCGCGGCGGGGAGGCTATGATGCGGTCGACCCACTCGAGGTACTCGGTGTAGGTATCGGGAATCTCGAACACCCTGCCGCCGAGTGCGTAAAGCTCCTGCACGCGCTGCCACTGCCAATCCGGCATCCAGTCCGGCTGCTTGAAGCGGAACTCCTCGCTGACCCGTGCGAACTCAGCTTCCGACATCACGACGGCCGTCGGCTTGCCGTCGGGCTTGGCGCGCAGCTCTGCCACCAGTTGTGCAAAATCGCGCGGCTTGGGCGGAGCATAGCGCTGTTCCCCTTCCGCCTTGCTGAACGTAACGACCAGCCGCGGGCGAGCGACCATGATCCCGCACTGGCCGGTCATCGAGTCGACGTCGTAGCCGCCGAAGTTGTAGCGCGCGTCATAGACCTCCCACTTCCTCACCAGGAAGCCCTGTTCCGCGGGTAGTCGGAGTCGATCGGCCACGGATTGTCCATACGTGGCATCGGTGAGGACGGCGGTGATGTCGATGCGGCCTTCCCGCTGAACTTCGGACAGTTCCGCTGGCCCCAGTTGCGCGGGGTAGCAATCGCGTTGGGTGTCCTGTGCACCGTACTTCGACCAGTAACCGAGGCCGTTGACGTAGGCGTTGAACGTCGGACCCAGGGCGGCGTCGGGCATCCACGGCCTTCGCAGCGCCCAGGCCAACGCGTGCCATCGTGGGGGCCGCTCTCTCCAGCGTTGTCCTGACGTTCGGGCGTAGTCGGCCGGCCGCATCTCGTAGCCTGACCAATCGAGGACGAGTTCCGCCTTGTCGATCTTCCATCCCGCATTCAGCCGGTCGATGATCATCTTGGCGGCTTCCGGGAAGCGCACGAGCAGGCTGCGGTTCACCGCATCGAAAACGAGCGTGCCGGCAGCGCCTTCTCCTCCTTGAGCAACCGGCGTGTCCCAGTTCTTCCGGAATCCGCTGATCGCGGCGGTGAGCGCGTGGTCCACGGCAAGTTCACTGTTTTCGGCGGAAACTCTCACGGCGAATATCTCCAACAAGGCAATGAGGGCGATACACAATGATCTGCGGTTCAT
>DATKYA010000611.1:0-3424 GCA_035528775.1 Planctomycetota bacterium
CCAGGATCGTGGCCGAGATCGGCCCGAAGAAGGTGACCGTGCAGGAGTTCGAGCGGATGCTCGACGACGAGCTGCAGAAGATGCTCGCCGGCGCCCCGCCCGCGCAGGTCGAGCAGTACCGCAAATACTACCGCGAGCAGTTCACCACGGCGGAAGCCAAGCAGCGCAAGCTCAGCGAGATGTTCAGCCGCGAGGTCCTCACCCGCGAAGGCCGCGAACGCAAGATCGACCAGTCCCCCGAGTTCCGGTCAAAGGTGGCCGACGTGGCCGACCGCATCCTGGCACAGGAGGTGATGCAGAGCGAGCTGGGGAAGATCGCGCTGTCGGACAACGACTACAACATCTTCTACGACGCCCGCAAGGCAAACTACAAGGATCCCGAGAAGGCCAAGATCAGCCGCATCCTGCTCGCCGACGAGAAGGCCGCCCAGGACCTGCTCGCCACGCTGAAGACGCCCGACGACTTCGCCAAGGCCGCCAAGGAGAAGTCGAAGGATGACAAGACCAAGGACAACGGCGGCGAGATCGACGGCGAAGTCCGACCCGGCTCATACGTGCCCGTGCTCGGCTCGAACAAGGAGTTGAACGATGCCATCTTCGCAACCAAGGCCGGCGGGATCATCGACAAGCCCTTCAAGACCAGCGACGGCTACAGCCTCGTGCTCGTGCGCGAAAAAACCCCCGAGCGCGAAAAACCGTACGACGAAATCAAGGACCAGGTGAAGCAGGACTACGACCGCCAGAAGCAGGAAGAAGTGAGCCAGCAGTTCATCGAATCGCTGTTCAGGAAATACAACGTCACGCTGTATCCGGGCGTGATCGCGGGGGAAGAACCGAAGACGGAGAAGAAGTAGGTGATTGGTGGATGGGAGGGTGGGTTTGACACGAAGGCACGAAGGCACGAAGGAGCACGAAGAAGAGGAAGCACTGAGGTTGGGCTTCGGTCCGATGGAGCTGTCCGTGTCCACTCGGTCCACTTGGTCCACTTGGTCCACTTCGTCCACTGTGGCCTTCTTTCTGATCTGAATGCCGGAATTGATGAAGGTAAACCCGAAAATACAATTCAGTGTCATCGCCCTCATGGCCTTCGCCATGCTCGCGGGGGCGGGCTGCTCAAAGAACGAGCAGGCGAAGAAGCCGGAGGCGGCCGCGCCCAAGCCGCTGGAGAAGGTCGTCGAGCGCGGACCCGTGAAGGTGGCACTCCGCGCCGACCGCAGCGAGTTCAGCATCGCCGATAACCTCAACGTGACCGTCACCGTCGATGCCGAGCAGGGCGTGGACGTCGAGCTGCCGCAGTTCGGCGACAGTTTCGGGGAGTTCCTCATCCGCGACTACCACAAGTACGGGCCTGAGATCACCGCCGAGAAGAAGAACCGCTGGCGGCTGGAATACGAGCTTGAGGTTTACTACTCCGGCGATTTCAAGATTCCGCCCCTCACCATCAAATTCCAGGACAACCGGCAGCAGGACGGGAAAACGAATGATCAATCGAATCCATCAGATCCGTCCGATCCGTCGGATGCGTCGGATCCATCGGATGCGCCGGCCCCGCCCGAGTCCACCTGGAACGAACTCGAGACCGAGGAGGCGACGGTGAAGGCGACGTCGGTGGTGCAGCCTGCCGAGGAGCTCGGCAAGATCAAGGATATCGCCGGGCCGGTGTCGCTGCCGCGGGCGAGCTTCATCAAGCGGTTCGGCCTGCTGATCGGAATCGTGGGCATCGCGGCGATCGCGGCGGGCATGGCGTTTGCGCTGCTGCGCCGCAAGAAGCAGATCGAACGCCAGATGCTGCCCGCGCACGTGCTCGCGTTCCGCATGCTCGAATGGCTGATCGCGCAGGATCTGCCCGGCAAGGGGCAGGTCGAGCTGTTCTACGTGTACCTGTGCGGCATCGTCCGCCGCTACGTCGAGATGCGATTCAGCATTCACGCCCCGGAGGAAACGACCGAGGAGTTTTTGGCCCAGCTCTCGCGGCAGGAGGGGGACAGTCCGCTCGCGCGGCACCGCAGGCCGCTGAAGGAATTCCTGGAGCACGCCGACCTTGTGAAATTCGCCCGCCACCAGCCGGGCCAGGCCGAAGTGCAGCAGGCGTTCGATTCCGCGAAGAACTTCATCCAGTCCACCGCCGACGAGCAGGTGCAGGTCGACGTGGAGGAAGTTGCCGTTGTGCAGGGAGGTGCCGCATGATGTTCGCGTCGCCTTGGCTGCTGCTCCTGCTGCTGCCGGCACTGCCGGTGATCGTGTATCTGGGCTACGTGCGGCGGCGCACGAAGGCGGCAGTGATCTATTCGTCGGTGGAGGCGTTCCGCACGCTGAAGCCGTCGATGGTCTACCGGCTGCGGCGGCTGCCGGACATCCTGCGCTGCCTGGCACTCGCCCTGATCATCGTGGCGCTCGCCCGCCCGCAGAAAGGGCAGGAATCGGTGGTCGTCTCCACTGAAGGCATCGCCATCCAGATGGTGGTGGACGTGTCCGGCTCGATGATGGCGGAAGACATGCAGTTCGGCGGGCAGCGCATGAACCGGCTGGATGCCCTCAAGCGCGTCTTCAAGGATTTCATCGCCGGCGGCGAAGGCCTCGGCGGCCGGCCCAACGACGTCATCGGCATGGTGTCGTTCGCACGCTATCCCGACGCACGCTGCCCCCTCACGCTCGACCACGGCGTGCTGCTGCAACTGATCGACGACACGCAGATCGTGAAGGAGCGCACCGAAGACGGCACCGCCATCGGCGAAGCAATGGCACTCGGCATCGACCGCATGAAGGACGCCAAGGTCAAGAGCAAGGTGATGATCCTGCTGACCGACGGCCAGAACAACTGCGGCGATGCAGTTCCCGTGGACACGCAGAACAAGGTAGGCGTCGCCCGCGTCGCCAACTCGCTCGGCATCAAGATCTACACCATCGGGGCCGGCACTCGCGGCTACGCGCCGTTCCCCGTCATGCTCCCGTCGGGCGAGACTGCCCTGCAGCGCATGGAAGTGAACATCGACGAAGCCACGCTGAAGGAGATTGCCGATGTCACCGGCGGCAGGTATTTCCGCGCCACCGACGGCGATTCGCTCGCCCGCATCTACGGCGAGATCGACAAGCTCGAGAAAACGAAAACCGAGAGCATCAAGTATCTCGACTATACCGAGTTGTTTCCGTTCTTCCTCTTCCCCGGCCTCGGCCTGCTCGTGATCGAGCACACGCTGAGGAGCACGAGGTTCAGGAAAATCCCATGACGGGCATTGGGCACTGGGCATTGGGCTTTAGGCTAAAAACATCGTTGCCCAGGCTCAAGACCGGCGTCTTGTCTTCCCCAAAGCCCAAAGCCTAAAGCCCAAAGCCTATTCCTATGGACATCCGTTTCGGCCATCTCGAATATCTGATCCTGCTGTGGCTGGTGGTCGGCCTTGCGGTGCTGAGCATCTACGCGTTC
>DATKYA010000612.1:0-2452 GCA_035528775.1 Planctomycetota bacterium
GTCGATCATCATGTGATCGTATCGCAGAAACATCGGCCCGCGCGGCGACGCGTAGATGTTGAACAGCCCGTACGAGTTGAAGAAGTACGACCACTCGGCCACGTCCGGGTCGCTGTCGCGCAGGGTGAACTGCACGAACCCTATCGGCCGCGCGGGGTCCAGCCGGTCGTCCCACGTCCGGGCGAGCAGATACAGATTGCCGGCGTCGTATGCCATTTTCAGCTCGGCGGGCACACTGGTCGACACGAGGCAGAAATGGTCGCTCTGTACGGGCACGCCGATCTGGTCGCGCGTCGCCACCGGCGGAATCTTCTTCCACCCGGCTGATACGATCCCCATTGCACCCTGGGCTTTCGGGCAGACGAACACCGGCGTATCGTCCGGCGGGATCTTGTTCTTCCACGGCGGCACGACCGTCTCGCGCTTGCCGGTGACGTCGGCGTCGAATCCCATCCGCGTGAGGTCGCCCCGCGCGAACAGCGGCCGGCCTGACAGCGGGACGTCGCCCTTCAGTGTCAGCGTCGCCCCGAGGTAGTCGGAGGCTTCAACGCTTCCCGATATCCGCGCGGTGACCGGGGCCGTGGACCACACGATGGAAACCGGCCCGCCCGGTGCGTCGAACACGTACAGGTGCACCTCGCTCGCCGGGTGCTCGTGCGCGAGCAGCTCACCGTCGCCCACGAAGTCGGTCAGCATCTTCAGCGCCTGGTAGGCGTTTGAGAATCGGCCATCCAGCGTTCGCGTTGGAATGCCGTGCCCCGACGGCACCCCCGCCTCCGGCGCCGCCACCGGGTTGAACCAGAAATAGCGCTCCAACCCAAACTGGTGGGCGAAGCAGTGCCGGTAGATGTTGTACAGCCCCTGGTAGTCGGTGGGCGTTTCGACGGCGTGGCCGATCACCGCGCCGCCCGGGCCGTTCTCGGTGTCCCACAGCGGCTTGCGTTCATCGCCAAACTCCGCCATCACGCCGCGGACCTGCCGGAACGCCCGGCCGAAATCTTCCGGATGCTTGCAGTTCAGGTAGTGCACGCTCGCCACGTCGAAGCTGTCCCGGCAGCTCAGCTCGTACAGCCGGCGGAGGAACAGGCCATCGGAGAATCCGCTGCCTGCCACGATCTTCGCGTCGGGATCGGCCGCCCGCGCGGCCCGTGCCGTCGCCTTCAGCAGCTCGGCGTATGCCCAGATCGGCGCCCGCTTCATGTCCGGGTTCACCTTCGCAAACGGCTTGTCGGGCGGAGCCGGATACCACCAGAAGAACGGCGGCTCGTTGATCACCTCGTAATACTTCACGCGGCCGCGGTAATGCCGCACCGACGTGGAAACGAAGTGCTCCCACTCGTCCAGGTGCTTCCAGATGGGCGACGCCCACGGGAGGCGGTTCACCTGCGTCTCGTTGCCCCAGCGGCCGTCGAGGATGGCCATAACCGACATGCCGTGCTCGATGGCGAGGTCTACGGATCTCTCACCCGCGCGTTCGAAATCGTACTTGCGCCGCTCCGGGCAGACCACCTCCATCTGCGTCTGGCGCGTGGCCCGCAGCCACCGGCAGCCCGCGGCCGCGAAATCGGGAATGCTGTTCACCGACAGGTCGTTCGTGCCCCAGCAATGGCAACCGACGCGATTGCCGGCGTTCTTGTCAAGGTTATCAGTCATCGATTCCTCTTCGTGTACCCCGTTCGTGCCGCTTTGCGATTCATTTCGCGATCAGGGGGCGAACATAGGGTTCGCCCTACGTCTGGACATCGCTCGCATGCGGCAGTACCGCATCGTACGGCCGGCCCGCGATCAGGCGCTGTCCGTCGGTAAATCCCTCGGCGCGGCCGCCCAGATGCTGGATGAGCCGGTTCCGCCACGGCTGAACGGCATGGGCATTCCCGTCCTGCGCGAGATCGTGCAGCTCCCGCGGATCACGCTCGAGATCGAAAAGCTGCTCCGAGCCGTCGAGCGGCCGCCACACGTACTTCATACTGCCGTCGGTGAGGAAATGATACGCCTGCTCCTGCGAATAGCATGGAGCGTGCTCACCGTGAAGATATGGCCGCACCTCGTCATCCGCGCCGCGCAGCGTCGGCACCAGGCTCCTGCCGTCCGCGCTCTCCGGCACCGGCAGCCCGGCCAGCTCCAGCAGCGTGGGCATGATATCTTCCAGGCACACCGGCCTGCGGCAGACGACCCCGGCCTTCAGCCCAAGCTCGGGCGATCCCTGCACCAGGAACGGGATGAGCGACCCGCCCGCATACGGCTCGCATTTCCGGAAGAAATAGTGATCGCCGAGCATCTCGCCGTGGTCGGAGGTGAACACGATCACCCAGGGTCGCTTCATCGACCTGCTTTTTTCCTTGAACTCGTGGATCAGCCAGTAGAGGTGGTCGTCGATATGGCTGATCAGGCCGAAGTATCCGGCCTGCGCCCGTCGGAGCCGCTCGCCTTCGAGGCACACGCGGTGTGCGTC
>DATKYA010000613.1:0-3228 GCA_035528775.1 Planctomycetota bacterium
CCCCGCTACGTGGTGCTGAAGCAGGACTAGCCGTAGGCATTGTCTGGCAGCACGAAGAAGCAGGAACGATGGGCGGAGTCGGAAAAAAACGGCTCCGCCCGTTTTTCTCATCTTCCCCGTCTTCCCGTCCTCCCGTCTTCCCATCCTCCCGTCCTCTTCACCGCTCCCGTCCTTTGAATTCATCCAGCTTCGCTGGCAGCACGTAGCGCGCACCTGCCTCCAACTCGACCACGCGGGTGAATTCCTTCACCTTCCCGCGCTGCTCCGCGATGTCCTTCACGGGATCGGCCGACGACGGATACCAGTTGCCCAGGATGGCCTCGCGCTCGTTCTCGGGGCTTTTGTAGACGTCTTCCTCCTTCATTTTTGTGAGGTAAGTGGCGGGGATGGGGAAGCCGGGCTCGAGCATGCGGTAGTGGGTGGGGATCGCGATCTTCGGGCGGATGTAGTCCATCATCTTCACCTTCTCGTCGAGGGGAAGCTTGCCAAGCGGGTAGAAGAGCACGTCGACCTTGCCGCGCAGTTTCTGCATCTCGGGGTAGGCGTTCCAGATGTCGCCCGTGTGGGCGAATGAGCGGCCGGTGACGCTGTCGGTGACGAGATAACCGAGGTTGGGCCAGGGGCCGGAGAGTTCTTTGGGCCGGGAGGGACAGCTTCGCATCTCGCCGCGGTACATGGGGCCAGGCCGGGCGTCTTCGTGGGCGCGGAAAGCTTCCACGCGCAGGCGGCCGAGCATGAGCTCGGTCGGGCCGGGGTAGGTGGCCGGCTCGTTCTCGTGGCGGATGTGCGGGCTGACGGTGTCCATGTATTTCGGATAGAGGGCGATGCACTTGTCGCGCGGCACGAAGCTGAGGTCGCTCAGCAGGCAGTCGCCCCAGTTGTTGGGGCCTTCGATCCGCGAGGCGTAGAAGCACGCCCGCGAGGCCATCAGCAGCTTGAAGCGGGTGTCCCACGGCACGATCAGCTTCCGCAGTGTTTCCTCGTGGCAGTGGTCGTAGTGGTCGTGCGAGCAGAAGATGAAGTCGAACCGCGGCTCGTCGGGCTTGACGTACGGATCAAACAGGATGCTCACCTCGCCGATGTCCACCTCGACGGACATGCAGCCCCACCAGGTGACGGCGAGCTCGGTGGAGGGGGGAAGAGGCGCGGCCTTGTCCTCCGCCCGCACAATGCTCGATGCCAAGCCCAACACAAGAACGGTCAGCGTGATCATCCGGTGCATTGTCATTCTCCTTTCGACTGACGAGGAAGTAGTCCCGCAAATAGTGTAAAGCATATGACCGCGGATTGCAAGGCGGAATTGGCAGGCACTTATCGCCCGAGTTTGGCGTCGGCCACGATTACCCATTGAAATCCGCTCCCAAAACGTTTAGGATGATGAGCAAGGTTTTGGCAAGAAAAACACACGGGAGTCCCATTCATCAGTCGTGGAAAAACAATGGTCCGTTTCTCACTGCAATAGGGAAGCTGTTTCCGAGCTTTCCCGGAACGCCGGCCTGCACCCGGTAATGGCGAATATCCTCGTCAACCGGGGCATCGTGGATGAGAAGGCGGCAAGCCTGTTTCTCAATCCGCAGTTGCGCGACCTGCTCAATCCATTCCTGCTGCCGGACATCGACAAGGCGGCCGAGCGCATCCGCCAGGCTGCTCTCGCCAACCAGAAAGTCGTCGTCTACGGCGATTACGACGTCGACGGCACCGCCGGCGTGGCTCTCCTTGTTCAGTTCTTCAAGCTCCTCAATATGGACGTCTCGTACTACGTTCCCCACCGCATCAAGGAAGGCTACGGGCTGAACGTCAACGCCATCCGGCAGTTCACATCGGACGACGTGCAACTGCTGATCACGGTGGACTGCGGGATCAATGCGGTGGACGAGATCAACAGCGCCCGGGGGGCGGGGATCGACATCATCATCACGGACCACCACGAGCCGGGGCCGGAAATCCCCCAGGCATACGCCGTGATCAACCCGAAGCTGCCGGACAGCCCGTACCCCTTCCGGCACCTGTCGGGCGTAGGCGTGGCCTTCAAGCTGGTCTGGGCGCTGGCGCAGAAGCTGTCGGGCGCCGACAAGGTGCTGCCGGAGTTCCGCGATTTCCTGAAGGATGCCCTCGGCCTGGTGGGCCTGGGAACGATCGCCGACGTGGTGCCGCTGATCGGCGAGAACCGCGTGCTGGCGAAGTTCGGCCTGGAGGCACTCAAAAACTCGCGCAGCCCGGGCGTGCGGGCGTTGATCGAATCGGCGGGGCTCGACCGCATGCCGCTGTCGTCGCACCACGTGAGCTTCCGGCTGGCCCCCCGCCTCAACGCCGCCGGCAGGATGGCCGAGGCGTCGCTGTGCGTTGAGCTGCTGACGACCGATTCCACCGAGCGAGCCCGCCAGATCGCCGCCCAGCTCGACGAGAGCAACCGCGAACGGCAGCAGATACAGAGCACCGTGCTCAACAGCGTGCGCGAGAAAATCAACCAGGAGATCGACCTCCGCAACGAGATGGTCGTGGTGCTGGCCGACCAGAACTGGCACGCCGGCGTGCTGGGCATCGTGGCCTCCAAGGTGGTCGACGACTACTACCGGCCCACCGTGCTGGTGGCCCTGGAAAAAGATGTGGGCAAAGGCTCGGGCCGCTCCATTCCGCAGTTCAACCTGTTCGACGCCCTCACGGAATGCGAGGACAAGCTGATCTCATTCGGCGGGCATTCGCAGGCGGCGGGGATCAAGATCAGGCACGACAACATCGAGGCGTTCCGCGGGGCGCTCAACGCCTATGCCGCCGCCAGGCTCGATCACGCCGACCTCGTGTGCTCGCTGGATATCGAAGCCGAGGTGGCGCTGGACGAGCTGACCGATGCGCTGGTGTCGGATCTCGATAAGCTCGCTCCGCACGGCGAGGGCAACCGGCCGCCGGTCTTCTGCTCGCGCGGCGTGCGGGTGGTGGGCTCGCCCCGGCTCGTGGGCAGGGAAGACCGCCACGTGGCGTTCTATGCGCGGCAGAGCAATGCCAGCTTCCGATCGATAGCGATGGGCATGGCCGACCTGTACGAGCAGTTCGCCCGCCGCCAGGACTGCGACCTGGCGTTCAAGGTCAAGCACGTCGAGCGCAACGGCCTGCAGTCGGTCGAGCTGGACGTGGTCGACATCAAGTTCAAGGGTACAGTATGAGCTCGCCGGAGGGCGTCATCCCGAAGCGTGCACCGGCGTGGCGCAAGCCCGCCCTCCGCATCGCGCT
>DATKYA010000614.1:0-8116 GCA_035528775.1 Planctomycetota bacterium
ACAGCGTCCTTCCTGATGCCTTCGGCGGTCTGCCCGGCGGCCTTGTTCAGGGCGTTGCGGGCATCTTCGACGATCGGAGCCGGCGCGGCCGACCGCTCCTTCGCGTCGCCTTCAGGCTCGGCCGGTGTCGACTCGGCAGGCTTGTTCTCCGGCGGCGGCGTTTCCTTCTTCCCGCATCCAGCCATGCCAAACATCAATCCGGCCATCACTATTGCTGCAAGCACCGTGTATGATTTCATCATGCTTCGCCTTCTTTCATCGCAAGGGCGAGCATCGCTGCTGCCCCGTGCCATGGCTGTGGACCCAGTGGACGAAGTGGACCGAGCGGACCATTGAACGTTGACCGTTAGTTGTTGAGCGTTGAGCGTTTCTTGCTTCAATGTTCAGTGTTCAATGTTCGATGTTTCTCCTTCTCCCCGCTCCCCGCTCTCCCACTCTCTCCTCACTCAGCGCTCGTACAGCCCCTTCTTGCCGTACTTCTTCACCTTGTAGTCGTTTACCCACACGATCTGGGTGCTCTCGGCGTCGGTGAGGCGGAACTCGTAGCGCATCATGGTCGTACGTTCCTTGCCATCGGTCTTGTCGATGGTGCTGATGCTGCCGGTGAGGAAGTAGTCGGCGCCGAGGACAGCCTTCTTGGATGACGATGTGAGCTCGCCCGAGCGCTTGAGGTCGCGCTCGCGAAGCACTTCTTCCGACTTCGCCCGGTCGAGGAAGATGATCTTGCCGCCCACGTTCTTGCTCAGCAGGGTGCGGATTTCCTCGAGGAACATGGTGGTGTCGAGCGGGATGCTGCTTCGGTTTTCGACCCTGGCAAAGGCAACGGTGGGCGGCTTCTCGGCTTGCGAGATCTGCTGCACCTGCACGATATCCCGCGCCATCGCCTGGGCCACGGTCACGTAGTCCTTGCTGTCGGTGGTGGTGTCGTTGAAGGGATCTTCGCTGTCGACGGCCACGCGGCCGTAGTCGGCGCAACCCGCCGCCAGTGCCACGATGCCGAACACCAACGGTATGAGCGATTTGTGCATCATCATTCATGCTCCTTTCCCGGTTCTGACTCAAACGAGGATCACCACGATATTGTGATTCTCGGCACAAGTGCGTTGCACCTTAGTTTAACAAGGTCGTGTGGCGGGGTCAAATACTTTCTGGCTGCGCGGTGCGGTGCGCGGAGTGTAAGCTTTTGTAACGCGAACCTGCTTCCGCGGGCGGGTCGGGCCGCCGTCTGCAACGTCTTTGCATTTGAGTGTTCTTGCTGCTATAATCCACTGCGAACTTGACGATGCGGAATGAAGGGCGAACACGATGGTTCGCCCCTACGGCGCAATGGCGGTCAGCGGCCAACGGACGAGGGCGAACACGACGGTTCGCCCCTACGGTCGCACGGGCACGCACCGGGTGAAGATGCCAAGAATACTGTACAGATACATTTTCCGCGAGCTGGTGGAGACCTTTGTTCTCGCAATGGTCGCCTATGGCTTCGTGATGACGCTGGGGAGCGTCTTCCAGGTGCTGCAGAGCGGGCTGGGTGTGATGTTTGTGGTGCGGATAGTGCCCTACGTCCTGCCGCACACCCTGCCGTGGACGGTCCCGATCAGCGTGCTCACGGCGTGCGTGGTGGCGTACGGGCGGCTGTCGTCCGAGAACGAAGTGCTTGCGATGAACGCGTTGGGCGTGCATCCGGTTCACGTGCTCGCCCCGGCTCTCGTGCTGGCGGCGATGGCGCTGGTGCCGCTGCTCTACTGCAATCATTTCATCGAGCCGCAATCGAACGAGGCACGGAGCGCCACGCTGAAGGAAGCCGCGCTCACCAGTCCGTTCAGCCTGCTGTCGCTGGACGAGCCGGTTTTCGGCCTGCCGGGATTGGGCGTGAGAATCTATATCGGAGAAGCCGTTGGCAACCGCCTCACGAACGTCATCATTTTCCGCAGCGTCGACGTGAAGCGCGATAGCGGGAAGGGCGCCATGCGGCTGGCTCCCGGCGAGTTTCACGTGATCTACGCCCGCGAAGCGACCTACGAGATCACCGGCAAGGGCTCTAACCGCGAGCTGCACCTGACTTTACGAAACTGCGAATCGAAATACGTGAATCGCGCCGAACCCTTCGGCTACAACCTCGTCAAGTTCGACGTTACATCCGAGGTGATCTCGCTGGCCGAGAAGGCCTTCACACCCGGCGGCTGGAAGGACATGACCACCCCCGAGCTGCTCGTCGAGCTCGCGGTCCAGTCGTACCTCAGGCGGCTGGCAAACCTGAGCACACGGCTGCCGGAACCCGAGCACGCCCGCTATGGCCGGGAGCAGTACGAGACGTTCAAGAAGATCGTTGGCAGGTCGATGCAATTCAGCAAGGACGAGCTCGACGCCACCGAGGCCGCCGAGAAGGCGAATTCGGGCGGCTCCTTCGAGCCGTGGAACGTCATGCAGGCATACGCCGGCGTCAAACTGGTGGAACCGAGGAAGCTGAATGATATCCTGACGAGAATCAGGATGCGCTGGGCGAGCGGGCTGGACGTGCTGGGGCTGGCGCTGCTGGGCGTGCCGCTGGGGATCCTGACACGCAAGGGCCGAAAACTCATCGGGTTCGGCATCAGTGTGCTCGTGGTTACCGTATTGTATTTTCCGCTGGTGGTGAGCGGCAAGGCCCTCAGCACCAACGGTGTGTTCGGCGCGCCGCTGTGGCCATATGCCAGCTCCATCGTCACCGGCACGATCGGCGTG
The DNA here is from genome assembly GCA_035528775.1 of Planctomycetota bacterium. Classification (GTDB taxonomy): domain Bacteria; phylum Planctomycetota; class PUPC01; order JABMSA01; family JABMSA01; genus DATKYA01. Next base: position 2,722 of record DATKYA010000614.1, read on the forward strand.
ATACTGACGGCGCGGCAGAGGTAGGGGGCAGATAGGAGTTCACAGTTAAGAGTTACAAGTTGGTAGTCAAAAAGTGGAATTCGCAAGGCTCTGAACTACCAACTACCAACTACCAACTCTCAGCTCTCAAGGTGATTCCGTGATCCGCAGGATCGACCGTTACCTGTTTCTGTCGTTTCTTGTGCCATTCGTGCTGTGCATGGTGCTGATCCTCGCGATGATACTGGTGGTGGAGACGTCGGAGCGGCTGAGCAAGCTGCTGAAGTATAACGGTGAGGCGCCGTTGCTCGGGCTGCTCGGGCGCTACTACCTGTGCCGGATTCCGGCGCTGGCCTACCTGATGGCGCCGATCATTACGCTGGCGGGAGCCGTGGTTGCACTGGTGCGGCTGGCACGGCAAAACGAGCTGATGGCGATGCAGGCATCGGGCGTCAGCCTGAAGCGGATCGCCATTCCGCTGCTGACCGGCGGCTTCATCGCCGCCGCGCTAGCCGCCGTCATGCAGGAGCTGGTAGTCCCCGGCAGCGCTCGCCAGATGCAGCGGACGTCCATCATGCTCTTCGGCGGCGACCGGGGCGAGCCGATGAAGTTCAAGGACGTCTTCGCCGTCGACATCAAGCGCCCCGAATACTGGGTGAAGGATCCCGACGAGAAGGGCGACCTGACGCTCGCGCTCCGGTGGGACGAGAACACTCGGAAGATAAGCATCGGCGGCGCTCTCCGGTTCCAGGAGCAGGCACGAGCGATCCTTGAGAACATCTACCACGCGGTTGACATTGACCTGCAGGTGGAGGGCAAGCGGCGCGACCGCTTCTGGCTGATCGCCAACCGCCGGATCAACCTCGACGAGTTCAACGACTTCGTCCAACGTCTCAGCAAGCACTATCGCCTGATGCGCACGCAGATCGTGCTGAAGGCCGACGAATTCGACTACGGCAAGAAAATGATCACGAACGCGGTGGCCGACGTGCCGAACTTCCCGCCCGGGCCGGACGGGATCGAGAGCGCCACCATGATTATCGACGCCGGCTACTGGCGCTCCCGCCGGTGGATCGTCTCCGGCCACATGCGGATCGCCGGGGAAGACGAGCTGCTCAACGAGCCGTTCACCGACCGCCCCCTGAACCTGTCGCTCACCCCGGAGGACCTCGGGCAGGCATCGAACATCTCGTATCGCAGCCTGGACGAATTGCGGTTCTTCGCCCGGCAGTTCCCATCGCGAGCGGCATCGCTGACTACCGAGATCCACAAGCGGCTGGCCTATCCGTTCCTGAACGTGATCCTGCTGCTGCTGGCGATTCCGCTCGTGGTGGAGCCAAGCGGGCAGACCAGCATCAAGGGGATCGGCCTCGCGGTCGGCGCCGCTCTCGGATTCTACATCGTGATGATGGGGACGCTCGACTTCGGCTACCGCGGCTACATTCCGCCACCGTGGACGCCTTTGGCCGCGTGGGTGCCGCTGGCCGCATTCATCGCCATCGGCGCGTGGATGTACAGACGTTTTCATGGATGAGGAAGAGGCAACCGGCTGTCAACGGTAGTGCGTCCACTGCGTCCACTCGGTCCATTGAACTGCATCTGGCGGGACCACTGATTAGAGGCTAGAACCCATGAGCCATTTCTCGTCAAGGCAGAGCTTCCGCGTGATCATGGTGCTTGCGTTCATCGCCGGGGCGATCCTGATCTTCAGGCTGGTCCTCGGCAGGGCGATCTCGGATGAGCAGCGGATCCGCAACACGATAAACGTGCTGGCGGATTCCGCCGAAGACCGCAACCTGCGCAAGATCACCGGCTTGATGCACGACGACTTCCGGGCCGAGGAATTCACCTACGACCGCCAGACGTGCATCGATCTCATGCGGCAGGTGTTCTTCACCTACAAGGTGATCCGTGTGCGGCTGCGCGACGTGTCGGTGAAAATCATCGACGATTCCACGGCGGAGGCGATCTTCATAGCGACGGTGAGCGCGTCGCAGTCGCCCGATAGCGCCGGAGAGGACCTCACCCGGCAGCGCGGCAGCGACCGCTTCCGCCTCACCTTCAAGAAGGTGAACGGCACGTGGCTGGTTTACCGCAGTGCGGTGGTGAGATCGACGGCAGACTGAGGAAGAAATGAAGAATGAAGAATGCGGGATTCGGAACAATGAGCAGGTGACCCTACGCCTGCTTCCCATCCGGGCTTCCTCCTTCGCTCCTCTTTCCCCCTCCCCACACTTGGGGAGGGGGCAGGGGGTGGGGTGCCGGCAGCACGTATTGCCGGCGCGCTCCTCTTCTTCTTGACTTCTTAGCTTCTTGGCTTCCTAACTTCTTTCTTATGACTCTTTCCCTCATCGAGCTGAAACATGTGGTCGCGGAGCTTGGCGAGACGGTGCGCGGCGCGCACGTGCAGAAGGTGCAGCAGCCGTCGGGGCGATCGATCGTGCTGCAAGTGCGGCGGCCGGGGGCCACGCATCACATCTACCTGGGCGCACAGCACAACCTGGCACGCGTGCACCTGCTCAGCCGGTCGCTGCCGAATCCATCCGCCCCGCCAGCGTTCTGCATGGCCCTCCGCAAGCACCTGATCCCCGGCATCATCGAGTCGATCGAGGTGCTGTCGGACGACCGCATCGTGAAATTTGCGATCAGCCGCCGCAACGAGGACGGCGCGCCCGGGCAGTGCGGGTTGATCCTGGAGCTGGTGCCCGGATCGGAAAACATCATTCTGGTCGACGCCGGCGACGAGATCATCGCGGCATTGGAGCACACGACGTCGAAGGATCGCCGGGAGATTGCGCCGCGGCGGCAATACGTGCTGCCGGCACCCCACCCCCCTGCGGTGAAGGCGCCCCACCCCCCTGCCCCCTCCCCAAGTTTGGAGAGGGGGAAAGAGGAGAGGGGGAGTGTGGATCGCTTCGAGCAGGCGGTGCGAGCGGGCCAGTTCGATTCGTACTCCGCCGCCATCGAGGCCGCCTACGCGCAGGAAGACACCGAAACGCAGATCGCAGAGCTGCGCCGCAGCCTCCAGACGGTCCTCTCCCGCAGCGAGAAGCGGCTGGCGCGCCGCCTGGAAAAGATCCAGAAGGACTTCGACGCCACCGGCACGGCGGGCGAACTGGCCCGGAAGGGCGAGCTGCTCAAGGCCAACCTCGGCCTCCTGCGGCGCGGGCTGCCCAGCATCGGCCTGCCCGACCCCGAAACCGGCCGGACCGTCACGATCGAGCTCGATCCGACGCTGATGCCGCTGGAGAACATGCAGCGCTGCTTCAAGCGGGCACGCAAGCTGCGGGCCGGGCGCGATAGGATCAAGCAGCGGCTGGACGAGACGCGGGCCGAGCTCGCCGCACTGGCCGAACTGCGCTCGCGGCTGGCCCGGACCGCCGACCTCGACGGCCTGCGGCGGATCGGCGAGACGCTCCGCACCGGCGGATACGTGCAAGCACCCCCGAGGGAGCGGCCCAGGGAGGTTCGCTCCCGCCCGCGGAAGTTCATCTCCGCCGACGGCATCATCATTCTCGTGGGGCGCAACACCGCCCAGAACGACGAACTCACCCTCCATGCCGCCGGTAACGACTGGTGGCTGCACGTCCAGCAGTACCCCGGATCCCATGTAATCATCAAGTCGGAGAAGGATAAGCCGTTAATGAAGGAGACGCTGCTGGACGCGGCGCACCTGGCAGTGTATTTTTCACAGCTTCGCGACGCGGCGAAGGCAGTGATCGACTACACGCAGCGCAAGCATGTCAGGAAGCCTCGGGGCTATCCGCCCGGGCGTGTTGCCTATTCCCAACAGAAAACCATTCTGCTCGTCCCCGACAAGCGACGGCTGGAAAGACTGCTCAAAAAAGGAGGAACGGGCGCGAAAGATGAATGATGAGCTCTGAATTCGGAATCAGGAAATCAGAATTCGGAGCTCATGATTCAGACACCCGCTTCGTTTTCCGGATCAGTATCCCGGAAGGCTGAGCTCCGAATTCCGAAGCCCGGAATCCCGGTTCTTGACTTCCGGTCTCGGATTTCCGAATGCCGGTCTCCGGCTTCAACTGCACCGTTCCCTCTTTTCGCCGGAAGCGATCCAATTTTAAGTTGACAGCCGCCGCTTTTTGTGGTATATAGTTAAGTGTGCGGACCCCGTAGGACAACGGAATCATGACCGGCCAAGGGTGCGAGCCGGTTTCTGGCAAGCGATTCAGTTTCGTGCTGTCCGGAAAGGAGATCTCCATGGGCGGGTTATACGGATTTCGCGGTGCTCGTGTTCATTGGCATCGGAATGGCATATGGCGTTTTGCGGCGGCGCTGGTGCTGGCCATGGCTATGGCATCGTGGTGCAGTGCAGCCGATGGCAAGCAACATGTACTGATGATGGACGGCCAGCGAACGGTATTCACGCCGCTGGCCGACCAGTACGTCGTGTGTTTCACTGAAGAGCCTGCCGGTGGTGCCAATCCCAAGCTCGGCATCCAGGGAGCCGGCTGGGGGGAGATCAGGACCGAAGCGCACACCAGGATGAAAATAGTGCGCGCCGGCGGCGGTGTGAAGAACGTTGCCGAATCGCTGAAGGCCGTGGGCAAGACGCGTTACCTTGCCCCGCTCTACTCGCAGGATGGCGAGACCGTGGCCATCATTCCCGAAGTGGGCGTGCGGCTGAAGAACGGGCACGACCGCAAAGCGTTCGACGCGTTCTGCCAGGCCAACGGCTTCACCATCATAAGGCCGCTGCTGTTCACCGAGCAGGAGTTTCTGCTCGATCCAGGCGCGCAAGACGCCGACGGCGTGTTTGAGGCCGCACAGAAGCTGTCGACCGCACCCGGCGTGGAATGGGCCGTGCCCAACATCGCCTTTCAGCCCCAACTGCTGGGCCCGATCACCCCGAACGATCCCTTCTACCCGAGCCAGTGGCATCTGAACAACACCGGCCAGAGCGGCGGCGTTGCCGATGCGGACATCGATGCCCCGGAAGCGTGGGAGATCAGCACCGGCTCGCCCAGTATTGTCGTGGCCGTGCTGGATGAGGGGATCGACGTGGACCATCCCGACCTCATCCCGAATCTCGTTCCCGGATACGATTTTTACGGCGATGATTCGAATCCCGATCCGACCACCAATGGCGAGGCTCACGGCACTGCTTGCGCCGGGCTTGTTGCCGCAAAAGGAAACAATAGCATCGGGGTGGCCGGTACAGCATACAACTGCAAGATCATGCCCATCCGAATCGCCGCCGAAGCCGGATTCATAACCGAGGCGAGGATAGCCGATGCGTTCCGATGGGCTGCCGAGCGCGGCGCCCACGTGATGACCAACAGCTGGGGCAAGCAGTCGGCCTCAAGCTCAATCCTCTATTCCGCCATCAAGGATGTGACGGCGAACGGCCGTGGCGGCAAGGGCTGCGTGGTGCTGTTCGCTTCCGGCAACAGCA
>DATKYA010000615.1:0-2713 GCA_035528775.1 Planctomycetota bacterium
CACCAGGTTGTCGCGGTGAATCACTTCATCGTAGTACTTGTGCCCGAGCAGATCCTTGATCTGGGATGTTTTCGCACCCTTGATCTTCCCGAGCTCGCCCGAGCTGTAGTTGGTCAGGCCCTTGGCGATCACGGTGCCGGCGGGGTCGGCGACCGCAACGATCTCGCCCTCGTCAAACTCGCCTTCCACGCCGACAATGCCGGACGCCAGCAGGCTCTTGTGCCGCTCCACCAGCGCCGCCACTGCACCCTGGTCGACCGTGATCCGGCCCTTGGGCTTCGTGGTGAACATCATCCACCGCTTGCGACTGCACAGCTTTGCCTCGCACGGGCGGAAGATCGTGCCCACCGGCTCGCCCGCCATCACGCGAAGGATGATGCCGTCCACCTTCCCGTTGGCGATCATCACGGGATCGCCCGAGTTGGTGATCTCCAGCACGTTCTGGAGCTTCGCCAGCATGCCGCCGATTCCCAGGGTTGACTTCTTCCCCGTGTCAAGCTCCATCGTGTCGTCGGTCACCTGCTCGACCACGTCGATTACCCTGCCCTCGGCGTCGAGCAGGCCATCGACCGTCGAGAGAAAGATGAGTGCGTCGGCCTTCAACACGTGAACCACCTGTGCCGCGAGCACGTCATTGCCGCCGAACTTGATCTCGTCGGTCGACACCGTGTCGTTCTCGTTGATCACCGGCACGGACCCCATGTGCAGCAGGGCGCGGATGGTATTGCCGACGTTGACGAACCGCCGGCGGTCCTCCAGGTCATCCCGTGTGAGCAGGATTTGCCCCGCGTGGTAGCCGTATTCCCGCAAGGCGGTGTCGTAGGTGACCATCAGGCGGTTCTGGCCAACGGCCGCCACCGCCTGCAGCTCCGGCAGCAGCGTGGGCCGCCGCTTCATCCCCAGCGCGTGCATGCCGGCGCCGATGGCACCGGACGTCACGATGATCACCTGCACGCCCCTCCGGCTCAGCTCCGCCACCTGCCGGCAGATGCTCTGGATGCAGGGCACGTCCAGCCCCCCGCCGTCCTTCGTAAGCACACCGGTGCCAATCTTGACGACCAGCTTCCTGACCCGCGACAATATCTGTTTTCGCAATGCTTCTGAAGACATGTTTGAGCCCACGCGCTCGCACGGGCCGCCGCATCCTGCACACAGGAATGCTGACTTCACGGTGAAAAAAGCTGGCGGGAACGCCGTAAATCTCTATAAGGACTGATTCTATTCCCAGAAGGGCGAAGTATCAAGCTATTTCCATTGAATTGGCGAATTTGCCGCGGAATCCGTTGTTCAATCTGACAGTTGACGAGTCATCGGGTCCGCCGGTTCCCCTCGAATCCGCCGGATTGGGGTATCCGTGCGGCCGAATGACCCGAAGACTGATGGGTTCCCCAACTCGAAAACCTCGTTGAATTTCACGGCACAACCCGTAAGATAGAAAGGCTCTGATGCACTCCACAATCACCGGGAAAGGCAGGAGAATGGCTGATACTGCCGTCGAATTCCAGCAGTTGTCCGAGAAGGCGAGAATCACCGGCCAGGAACACGTTTTCCGGTGGTGGGGAAACCTCGATGAACGCGGCAGACGCAAGCTGCTCTACCAGCTCGGCACCATCGATTTCGACCTCGTCCAGACCCTGATCTCGAAATATCTGCACAACGTTACCGGCAAGTTCCAGGGGGTGATCGAGCCGACCGAGGTGATTTACCTCCCGCAGACCGACGAGCAGGCCGCGCAGCGCCGCCGAATGGCCGAGCTGGGAGCCGAGGCCATTCGCCGCGGCGAAGTTTGCCTCTTCATCGTCGCCGGCGGCCAGGGCACCCGCCTCCGATACGATCCCCCCAAGGGCACTTATCCCATCTGTCCGCTCTCCCGCAAGAGCCTCTTCCAGGTCTTCGCCGAGAAGCTCATCGCCACGTCCCGCCGCTATGATGTCACCATCCCGCTCTACGTGATGACAAGCACCATCAACAACAACGCCACCCAGGAATTCTTCCGCATCAACCACTTCTTCGGCCTGGGCAAGCGCAACGTCATGTTCGTCATGCAGGAGATGGTGCCGTCGGTCGATTTCGACGGGAAGATCATCCTGAAGAACAAGGACGAGATCGCCGTCAATCCCAACGGCCACGGCGGATCCATCAAGGCCCTCTACGACAACCAGGCCCTCGAGGACATGCAGAGCCGTAAGATCAAGTACATCAGCTATCACCAGGTGGACAATGTGCTGGTGAGGAGCATCGACCCGGTGTTCATCGGGTATCACATTGCGGTGGACGCCGAGATGTCGCTGAAGGTGCTGCGCAAGCGCAACGCCGAGGAGAAGCTGGGCGTGGTGGGCAAGATCGACGGCCGTACCCGCGTGATCGAGTACTGCGACATCGGCCCCGAAATGATGTACGCCACCAACCCCGATGGCTCCCTGAAGTACGGCACCGGCAGCATTGCCATACATATAATGAACGTGAACTTCCTGCTCCGTGAGAACCGCGAGGGCTTCTCACTGCCCTATCATGCGGCGAAGAAGATCGTGCCGTGCATCGGCGACTCGGGCGAGCCGATCACGCCCGCCGCGCCCAACGGCATCAAGTTCGAAACGTTCGTGTTCGACGCGCTGCGCGACGCACGCCGGTCGGTCGTGCTCGAGACGGACCGCTCCGATGAATTCGCACCGCTGAAGAACGCCGCGGGCGACGACTCCCCCGTCACCGCGCG
>DATKYA010000616.1:0-10269 GCA_035528775.1 Planctomycetota bacterium
TCCCGCAGCCGTTCCCGCAGCAGCCGCGAGTTGATCTTGTTCACCTTGCCGGCAAGGATCAGCCGGAGGTTGTGCACTTCGGTCCGCAGGGCGCACAGGTAGCCGAAAATTCGTTCAGGACCGAACGGCACCGACTTCGCCTTCTTCACCAATTCGAGCAGCAGGTCGTCGGCCCGGCGGGCAAACCGCGTGACCTGCCCGGTGCCGGACTGAGCGAACACGTCATCGACGATCGGCCCCAGGAAGGTGGGCCGCAGCCGCTCCGCCCACTGGTCCAGCGGCAGGCCGGCCAGCCCGCCCAGCAGCGGATCGTCCAGCTCGCCGCGCAGGAACAGCCGCCGCAGGCGGGCCATGTCGTACCCGCCGGTCTTCGCCCGCCAGACGACCTCGATGGCCCGGACGATCATTCGGCGGCTTGCCCACTCGATGATGAGCGGGGCGCCGATGATCCGCGCGATTTCGACCTGCCGGGCGAGCTGCTCCGAATCGAGCACGAGGTCGATCGTCTGCGGAGCCAGCTCGGGCTGTGCTTCGCACTCGCGGCGGATGATCGCCGTCGCGTCGTACCAGAACGGCGGCAGGTCCGTCTTCAGGTCCTCCAGCACGCGCTGCCACGCGGCATCGGGGATGCGGCCGCCGTTGACCGGAAGCTGCAAGCCCGCGAGCTTGTTCTTCAGGAACGCCTTCAAGCTCCGGAAATCGTCGCCGATCCGGAACAGCTCCACCACCTCGGGCTGCGGCGAGTAGCGGGCCAGCTCGGCAAGCCGGTCGCTGTAGACGCCGGTGATGATCGAGTCGGCCTCGTGCAGCTTCTCGATGATCGGGAAGGCGTCCTTGTAGGCGGTGTCGCTGACCGCCAGGAAGACGTCGTTGAACTGCTCGATGGCGGCCATCCGCTGGATGACGTCGTTGCGGATGAGCCTGCTTTCCATGGCGGCGACGCGGCCGGAGAGGAACGCCCAGGTTTCCGGTGCGGTGCGGTTCACGATGCCTCCGCCCGTTCAGTACGGCTGCCGAACAATTGCGACGCGATTTCGGGAGCCATTTCCTCTTTCAGCTTCACGATGAGGCTGTCGAGCGTGCGATCAATCTCGTAGCGTTCGGTGCGGAGCACGAATCCGCCGCGGATGGGCAGCGCCTGCTGGCCGAGGACGAGCGCGGCCTCCTTGGCGCGGACCCTGTTGAGATCCGACACGAGCTGCTGGCCGAACGCCTTGCGGTCGCACTCGTTGAGCACGAGCTCGCCGGGCTCGCCTTGCGGGGCGTTCTTCAGCCACTTCATCAGCAGCACGCGGTAGCCGTTATTCGGGAGGTTCACCACGCTGTCGAGCGCCTTGTCGACCACCCTGTCGACGAGATCGTTCTTGGCGGCGAGCAACTCCATGGAGAGCTGGCTGCGCAGGGAGACGGTGGCGCGATTGGCGAGGTCGCGCTGGTGCTGCTCGGCGTCCTGGAGGCGCTGCCGGAGGCGCGCGGTGAGTTGGTGCTCGGCCGCGCGGAACTTCTCGTCGGCCTTCTTGCGCCCGGCCGTGCGGATCCGCTCGGCCTCCTTGCCGGCCTCGCTGAGGATGGCGGTTTTGATTCTATCTACAGACACTGCTGTGCGCCTTGTTTACTGTGCTGCGGACGTTGCCTTGAAGATCTCTTCGACCGGGGCAAAGCTGAGCCCGGCGGCGGGAGTAAGCCAGCCGATCATGAGGATGGCGGCAAGCAGCGCCACCACGGCGTACGTTTCCACGAGCACCGGGAAGAGGATGGCCCGGCCACCTTCTTCCGGTCGCTTGGTGACGAGGTTGATGGACGCGGCCGACACCTCGCCCTGGTTGATGGCGCTCTTCCACTGCACGATGCCGGCGAGCAGGCCCACGAACATCATGGCCATGCCCACCAGCGGGCTCACCTTCACCGCCGCCGTCTTGGTGGCGGTCAGGCCCGTGGCCGACGCAATGATGAACGCGATCACGAAGCCGTAGAAGCCCTGCGTGCCCGGAAGCGCCGCGAGAATCAGCGTCTTGCCGAACAGCTCCGGCTTCTCCGAAACCGCTCCGGCCGCTTCGGAAGCCGCGATCCGGATTCCCTTGGCCGAGCCGATGCCGCCGAACATCACCGCGAACATCGCGCCGATCACCGCCCAGCCAACACCTGTCGAAATGAAGTACTGCGTCACAAAGTCCATCGTCAGTATGACCTCCTTTGCTCACGACCCGGCCTGCTGACCGGATGCACCAGCGCCCGTTGAGACACCTGGAAACCGCGGGACAACACCACTCACTGCGGGCCGTCCACCAGCTCCACACGAACGCTGTTGAAGCTCAGCGGCGTGAACGGCCGGGCACCGCCTTCATAGAAGCGGTTGAAGAACTCGAGGAATATCAATCTCGCCGAGTGCACGAACGCACTCAGGATGCTCACCGCGAAGTTGAACGTGTGCCCGAATGCCAGCACCGCCGCGAACACCACCGCGCCCGCCATCGGAATCGACGTGAACATGTTGGCAATCATGTTGAACGCCATCGCCACGATGCTCGTGGTGAAACCGAGGGCGAGCAGCCGGGAATAGGAGAGCACGTCGCCCACGAAACTGGTGAGGCCGTAGGTGCCCAGCACGCCGTAGAGGCTCACGATGCCGGTGATGGCCTTTAGCAGGATGCCCTTCTCGTTCCGGCCCTGCGTGAGCACAAGCCCCGCCGCCCCCACTCCGGCGAGCACCTTGCCCAGCGTCCCCGTCCAGGCGGGGGTGTCCTTCGCAAACATCGGCAGCCCCATCAGCATCAGGCCCGGCAGGAACAGCAGCCACAGCCCGCCGTCGAATAGCGCGTCGAGCGGCCGGTGCTTGCGGAACATCTTGTACATATTCAGGATTATCCCGTAGAACTGGTTGGCCACGCCGATCCCCAACGCGGCACCGAGCATCAGCATCGGTTTATCCAGCGGATCGACGTGCGGGATCATCTGCACCAGCCGGTAGAACATGTTGTCATCGCCCAGAAAATCGGGCGAATACAGGTTTCCGGCCCACGCGCCGGTGAGCGCCCCGAAGATCATCGTGCCGACACCACCGTAGAAAAACAGCCGGAAGAACCGCCGGTGCGACGGATGTGTGCTATACTTGCGAGCCAGCACCCACGACAGCACCACCAGCCCCAGCCCGTAGACCACGTCGCCGAAGCAAAAGCTGAAGAACAGCAGGAAGGAGAAGATCAGCCACGGCGTCGGATCGAAGCTGAAATAGTCGGGCAGGCCGAACATTCCCACCAGGATCTGCGCCGGCCGCCACAGGCCCTTCATCGTCAGCGACACCGGCACGTTGTCGGAACCGGCGGGATCTTCGAGAACCAGCGACGCCTCGGGGAACTCGGCATCGAGCACTCTCTGCACGCGCTGAAGGTCTCGCGTCCGGATCCAGCCGGTGACGACGGACATCCGCCGGGAATTGAGCACGCTGTTGTGGGCTTCGATCTTCGTCCGCTCGCTCTCCCAGTGGCCCACGGCGATCTTCACGCGGCGCTCGTCAACCGCAAGCTTCTGCACCTCGCCGCGGAATGCTTCCTGCTGCTCCCGGCGCTCCTCGATGTCCTCCTCCAGCTCCTTGATCCTGTCCGACACCTCGCCCGGCAGCCGGGGCAGGGCGATCCCGGAGAAGCCGTTTGCCCGCAGCAGCTCGCGGGCCGCGTCGGCGTCTTCGTTGACGAAAGCGACTGCCGCTCGCGTCTCCTGCTTGGTCGAGCGCACCACGTCCCACGCGACAAGCTCGCGGGCATCACGGTTGGTTGTGAAGGCATCCCAGTTCTGCTTGCGGAAGGAGCCGTAGACCACGGTGACGTGCTTGAGCGCGAGCGCTTCCCGGATCGAGAACGGGAACGCCGCGAACTCCGCCAGCGATCCCTTCTCGGCCTGCGACTGCTCGATCTGGCTCTGCAGGCTGCGGTACTCGTCGTAGATGTACGAGCACCGTTCGTACAGCGGGCCGAAATCGAATTCCGAGATGACCTTGTGAAGCTCCTCAGACGTCACCTGCAGCGGCAGCGGAGCGAACCCCTCCACGAACCCCTGCTTCGACTTGATGAACAGCCCGAACGTCGAGAGGATGATATCGAGTTTCTTGATGTTCAGGTCGGCTTTCTCGGAGGAGAGGGATTCCTTGCCAAGGGGGGCGTCGTCCGGCGGGGCGAGCACTTTCGCGGCGTCTTCGATGTGGACCGCCGAGAGCGCGTGCAGCCGGTTCAGCAGCCGGTGCGTTTCCTTGCGGGGAACGAGCAAGGCCGCCTTCTTAACCCTGTCGATTGCCATCTTACGATCCGGAGATCCTCTCTACGATCATAGCCACGAGGGCCTTGGCGGCTTCGGGCTTGGTGCTCCGCACGTTCTCGATGGAGGCGTGGAAGGTCTTCTTCAGCTTTTCCTGCTCCGCCTGGCGCTCGGCGTCAACCCTGCTGGCGATCTTCACCGTCTCGTCCTGGAACTTCCGCTCAAGCTCGTCCTGAAGCTTCTTGATGCGGGGGCCGGCGTCTCGGTCCATCTTCGCGGCTTCATCCTGCGCCGCCCGAATGACGGCATCGGCTTCCTGTTCGATCGAATGAATCTGCTGTACCAGATCCTCGGGCATTGCAGGCCTCGCGAAATCGGGCGAAACACGAACGGTTTGGAATAAGCCATTTATTCTATCGCATGGATCAAGGAAGTCAAGAAGATTTCCCGTGAAACCGATTTCCCGTGAAACCATGCGGCTGCATGTCTGGCCATCGAATCGTGAATGATTTCACAACTCGGACTTGAGGCGTTCATCCCCCATCGTTCATCGTTTATCATTCATCGTTCATCATTCATCGTTCATCGTTCTCTGTAGAGGATGGCGTTTCCCCGCTTGCCGGTCGGCTCGATGATTCCCATGTGTCGCAGGCAGTATGCGATCCGGCCGGCGATGGGCCGGGCGTACGGGCCGGCGGCGGCGAGTTCAGCCACGCTGAATGGCTCCGGAAGGTCGTCGGGCACGAAACACCGAAGATCCTCGGGCGAATGCAGTTTCACCCGGCGGACGACTTCGATCAGCCGGCGGTCGCACCTCCCCCATCCGCGGCGCCGCCAGCTTCCACACTTGCTGTACCGGCGGAGCTCCTCCTCCCGCGTCAGCAGCACCTCGAGCTGCAACGCCGGATTCCCCAGCAGCTTCGCCAGGCTCGCCAGCTCGATGAACACGTCCTCCAGCTTCCCGTGGCGGGTCGACCGCCTCCGGCTGACAACGCAGAGGCCGTCATCGGCCAGCCGGACGATCCATTTCTCCACCGGCAGCGGGTAGACCAGCCGCACCCGGCGGTGCTCGAGCAGGGCGGCCAGCTTTCGCTTGAGCGCCCCGAAGCTCCGCGTCTGGATTTCGATCAGCAGATCGCCTCGGACGATATCCACCTGGAAACCGTCGACGGTCACCTCGAAGCGGTCGCCCGGATCCGCATACCACTGCTTGAGTGCGGCGTGGAGCGACCGCTCGCCCATCGTGCCGATTGCGGACCGAGCGGATTGGCGCGGTTCGGCGGGTTCTTCGGGCTGAGTTTTCGAGAAAGCGGCGTCGGCAGTGGACTTGTGCGGGTGAGCGCGAGCGGGTTTCTTCGGTTTATGCTGCTTCATCGCGTACGAATCAGGAACCGGCCAGCAAGTTCTTCGACACGAAGTCACGAAGACACGAAAAGCCACGAAGGTGAATACGAAAACCACCGGAAGGTCGAGTGTTGACGCCTTCTTCAGACAATCAGCATCGCGTCCCCATAGCTGTAAAACCGGTATCCCCTCGCCTTTGCCTCTTCGTAGGCCGCCAGGATCCGCTCGCGCCCGGCAAACGCAAATACCAGCGCCAGCAGCGACGACCTCGGCACGTGGAAATTCGTCTGCAGCACGTCCACCCACCGGAACTCGAACGACGGACGGATAAACAGATCCGCCCAGCCCGACAGCCGCCACCGGCCCGGCTCCATCCGTGCCAGACTCTCGAGCACACGGCACGAGGTCGTCCCGACGCACACGATCCGCCGTCCCTCGGCCCGCGCACGGACGATCCGCTCCGGCAGCCCCGCCGGCACCTCGTATTGCTCGGGGTCCACGCGGTGCTCATCCAGGGTTTCGGCCTTGATCGGCTTGAATGTGCCCGGGCCGACGTGCAGCGTGAGGGTCTCGACCGTCACGCCGCGCCCCCGCAGGGCGTCAAGCAGCTCCGGCGTGTAATGCAGCCCGGCCGTCGGCGCCGCGATCGCGCCCGCATTGGCGGCGTAGACCGTCTGGTAGCGCTCGAGGTCCTCCGGTCGGAACGCATCGTCGTCGGCATCGCGCTTGATGTAGGGCGGGAGGGGCGCACGGCCGCAGCGCGAAAGCCGCTCCGGCAGGTGCGACGGATCGTCGAACTCGATCATCGGCAGGCCGTTCTTACCGCGGCCGCGGTACCGGGCCGCGAGGGCGTCATTCTCGAACGACAGCGGCTCGCCGTCGTCCAGCCGCCCCGCCGGTGACAGCATCGCCTGCCACAGCCCCGCCCGCACTTCCCGCACCAGCAACGCGTCCACCTTCCCGCCGGTGCGGCGCCGCCCGATCAGCTTCACCGGCAGCACGCGAGTGTCGTTGAGCACCAGCACGTCGCCCGGGCGGAAGCAGGACGGAATGTCGCTGAACACCCGGTGGCTGACCGCCCCGGACGCCCGGTCCAGCACCATCAGCCGCGAGGCATCGCGCCGCTCAGCCGGGTGCTGCGCGATCAGCTCGCGCGGGAGGTCGTAGTCGAGATCGGATGTACGCATGAATTGCCCTCGCTGGAAGTACATCCATTGTAACCCCGGCGAGGGCGAGATCGAAGGATGAAACTGCGTGCAGGCGGCTGGTTTTTTGGCTTTCGGCTTGGGTCTTGGGGCCTGGGGCGTTCGAGCCCCGGCTTCGCATGTGTAGAGACGTGCCGGTGGCACGTCTCAGACGCCCCCCGGGGCGTCTCTACGGCCATCCATCCGGATCGTTCATCGCCTCGAGTCGCGAAGCGTCTGCTCCGAGATCGTGCTGCGGCATTCGGGGCAGTTGTAGAGCCGGATCACCTTGTCCTTGCCGTACGACTGGAGAGCATAGAACCGCGCGTTCGCATGCGAGCACTTTGCCATGATGAAACTCCCCGTTGAATTGCTGACCCCGGCGCGGTAGTGCAAAAACCGTGCCCGAGTCCGATCCGAAAAATGTCCGTTTGATCTTATTCTCGGATTGACGGGCGGAATGTTGACCGGAAAGTTTGCCTGTGCACAGCGGCTGGGCAGGAGTGCCGTGCGGAATCCGGCATGGGAGAGCGATTCTCAGCACATGGCGGACATGATAGTCAGGGAGCCGCGCGTTCCGAACGCGCGGCTCCCGTCATTCGGATGAAGCACCTTGAGCATCAGGCACCTTGAGCATCAGGCACCTTGAGCTCCTTGAGCTCCGCCGGTGGCACGTCTCAGACGCCCCGGCGGGGCGTCTCTACTGGGCGACGAAACCGGCCTTGATGTAACTGATTGCGGCGGCGGCGCCGTACTGGTCTCGCCAGTTCGCCCTGGATTGCTTGCGCGCCTCGTGCAGGAATGCCTCGAGGGTCTTCGCGTTCCCCAGCGACGCGCTGTAACCGGCCATCGACCTGTCGGGCTGCGCGTAGGTGACCTTGGCGTTGCTGCCCGTGGTGTCGATCTGGCTGCGCCACGCGTCCCATGCTGTCTGGGCGCCGGCCAGCCAGAACCACGATCCCGGCGCCATCGAGGAATAGTAGCGGTTTCCGCTCCAGTGTTCCTGGCCGGCGTTGTAGCCGCACTGGTGGTCGATGATGCTCGTCCCGAGATGCTGGAAGGCGTTGCCTCTCACGGTGAGGTTCCGCAGCGCGTTGAAGCCGCTCCCACCCGGCACAAGCCCCGAAACGAGCCGCAGCGACTGCTTCCAGTCGTAGACGATGTTGTTCTCGATCGTCAGGTCGTTGATGCCGACCGCCTGCTGCTGATTGCTGACGGCATTGCCGAATGAGAGGATGATCGCCGGGTACCCCTGCTGCAGGCTGTGAGCAATGATGTTGTTCCTGATGCTCACGGCGGCGCCGGGCCTGGTGTTGCTGACCTCCATCGCCCAGCCGCGCACGGACCCGGCGATGCTCTTGTCCTCGAGGAATACGTTGTCGCTCACGGTGCCCGATACGCCGCCCGGCTTGATCGAGCTGCCGTTGACGAATCCGAATGACAGGTGGATGGAGTTTCGCAGGAACAGGTTCCGGAGGATGTCTCCGCCGGACCGGGCCTGGAGGCCGTGGCTGGATGCCCTGGCTATGATGCTGTCCTTCACCACGACGCCCGAGTTGTCGCCCGAGAGGTAGATGTTGTGGTTGAAGATGGTCTCGCCGCCGCCGGGTGCTTTTTCGCTCCAGCCGTTGTGGTCAAACAGGCAGCGGTCGATCACCAGGCCGTCGACCGCGTTGGCGTAGAGGCCCTGAGCGTGCTTGTTCGTGGCGTAGGAGTCGACCACGATGCATCCCCGGATGGTGATGTTGCTCAGCCGGTTCGGCTCCGGGTATGCCTGCGTGACCATGCCGTCGCTGTAGAAGCGGACAACGCAGTCTTCGATGACCACATTCCCGCCCACGCAGATGATGCGAATGCCGGTCTCGCCGGCAGTGCCGGAGTACTCGGGAGAATCGGGATCGCGAGTCTGCGCGTAGAAGTCCAGGCCGACGATGGCGAGGTTGGACACCCGCTTGCCGGCGTTGAAGCCGGGCCGGGTGCCCGTCTTCAGGAGCGGGCGTTGCGGCGCGGTGCCATAGGCGGAAAGGAGCATCGGCTCCGAGGTGGATCGCCCGCCGGCGATTCCCAGGTTGATTCCCTCGTACCACGTGTCTCCCCGCCTGAGCAGCAGCCAGTCGGGCATGCCGTCGCGCATCATCGCGATGCCGGCCGCCACCGACGCCTTCGGTCCGCTGCTGCCGTTCCATTCGGGAGTGTAGCCGTCGTAGGAGTCGCTTCCGGCCGACCTGCTCACGTAGACCACCCGGGAGTCGCCGCTGGGCTGATAGTTGCTCCACTCCGGCCCTTGGGCTGCCAGTTGAACGAAGGGCGAGTTCGACAGGTCCGACAGGTTGCCGGACCTGTCTTTCGAGCGGATCGCGAAGTAGACGGTGCCCGCGGGGAGGGTATTCGCGTTGAGCGCCATCGATTGGCCGGTCCCGGCCGCCGCCGGCACGGGCGTGCCCTGGAGCTGTGTTGCGTCGTTCCACGCGGCTTCCGAGCCGATCAGGCTCAGGGCGTAGCGAACGTCATAGCTCGCCACCGTGCCCGAGGAGCCGGCAGCGGGGGCGGTCCAGCTCAGGCCAACCGTCTGCTGGCCGGCGTCGTACGTGGCCGCGAGATCCGTCACAGCCGAGGGCGGTGTGTCGCTCACTGTCGCCCCGAAATTCCGCCGCGCCACAATGAGATCGAGGAGGTTGATCGCGCCGTCCTCGTTTACGTCGGAGGTCCAATTGCCATTTGAGGCAACATCCTGGCCGATCCTGTCGCGTATGTGGATCAGGTCGAGGATGTTCACCTCCCGATCGTCATTGGCATCGCCCAGCGGACGGTTGTGTACGGTCACGGTCACCGTCTCGGAGGCGCCGGCCGCCGATGCGGTGAAGGTCACGTCGTATCTTCCCGCCTGCGAGAACGACGGAGTCCACGAGAAAACGCGGGTTGCTCCGTTGAAGGAGGCTCCCGGCGGCAGATTGGGTACGCTGTAGGTGATCGGCGCGCCATCCGGAGCCGCCGCCGGCACCTGGAATTCCAGCTTCTCCCCCTCGTTGGTGTCCTTCGGCCCGATCTGACCCGTCGGATCGCCGTTGCCGTCGCTCTGGGCCAGGTAGATGTTTCTCACTTCCTGGTCCGACAGCGCCCGATTGTAGACCATCACTTCATCGATCGCACCGCCGACGTACGTGGTGCCGCGGGCGCCGAGCGTCATGGTAGACGCCGCCCGTGTGAACGATCCCTGCCACGTGCCGGTGTTCTTCAGGACGCCGTCGACGTAGATCCTGATCGAATGGTTCGTATTGCAGACAACCGCCACATGCGCCCACTGGCCGGCGGGCACGGTAGTGTTGCTGCTTACGGTAAACAGTTCCTGGTTCGAGTTGTAGATGTAGGCGGTGGGAACGTTTCCCGGCACGCTGACCAGCCAGTGGTACCAGTATCCGCCCACGAGCGTTTCATTGAGATAGCCGCTTTCGGATGCGGCGGGCTTCCACCAGCACGAGATCGAAACCGGATT
>DATKYA010000617.1:0-2131 GCA_035528775.1 Planctomycetota bacterium
ATGGGGTTCGAACTCAGCCCCGGCTCCCCTGACCGCATCTTCGAAGGCATCAAGAAGACGCACCAGTTCAGCTTCGAGATCGTGGTGGCGTCCGCTGATCTCGCGCAGACCAAGGGCAATGACGACAAACCCATCGCCATCGTTGACTGGGGCTTTGGCTGGCGGAACGGCGTTTTCTGGCTCTTCCAAGAAAAAGACAAACTGCTGGTGGGCCTCTCCAAGTCGTGGGGCGATCCGAAGCCGGAGGTGTTTGAGATGGCCACGCTGCCAGACACCAAGCCCCACCACGTGATCGTGAGTGTCGCCGCCAAGCAGCTCGCGTTCTACCTCGACGGCAAGAAGGTGCAGGAGATCGATCCATCGCCTGCGTCGTTCATCGAGGTGGGGCCGCCCCCTATGCGTCTTGCGGAGAATGCCTGGCGCGGCCAGTTCGAGTACCTCGCCTTCTACAATCGCTTCATCGAAGAAGATGAAGCGGCGAAGAACGCGGCGGTCGTGGCCGCGGATCTGGCCAGGCGCCAGGCCCTGCCGCAAATCGAGGTGCAGGCAACGTTGATCGGCAAGTCGAAGATACCTGATCCTCGCGACATCGCACCATACCGCAACGTGCTCATCGTGAACGAATACAAGGTGGATGCCGTGCTGCGGGGTTCATACGAACAAAAAACGATTCGCGTGGCTCAGTGGGGAATGCTTGACCTGAAACCGACCCCGCTGGCGGCACAGGAGCCGGGCGCAAGCGTGAAGCTGGTGCTGGAGACGTTCACGGACCACGACGAGCTGGTGCCCGAGCTGATCTCCGACACGCTGAAAGAGAACTTCGACCTGACCCTCTACACCGATGTGAACCTATGAAGTGGAGGGGGGCCGCATGAGATTCACGGTGGTGTCTGCGCAGCGCGGTCAGGCCGCAAGGAGACCGTTGTCGTCTCGGCCGCGCTGCGTGGCTGCGTTATGACGAGGATAGCCTTTTTCATCCTGCTGGCGGCTCTGGCAGGCATCCGAGCGCCTGCGAGCCGTGGGACGCTGGATCGCCCGACACGGCGAGGCGCTGCACGGGCGGGTGGACCGGACGGATGGCCTCTCGCTGATGAATACCGGCAACTGGACACTCAAGGGGCGAGATCGTGATGGGCCGCTGGGAAGGAAAGGTGAAGCGGGCCACGCTCCTCACGACCGGGAAACCGGTCCGCGTCGAGCAGGTCGGAAGCCGCCTGTTCCTGCGAGGGCTCCCGGTCGTCAATCCCGACCGCGTCGCGCAGGTCCCCGTGATCAAGCTGGAATGCGCCACCCGGCCGAGCCAGCCGATGGACTGGAGTTACGAAGATCCCGAAGGTGCGCGACACAAGGTCGCAGCGGGAAAACGGAAGAACGAGGAATGCGAATGACACGACGAGACGTGATGCGGATGGTCTATCAAGGCCCGCGGCCGCCCTATGTACCCTGGGTTTTCAGCTTCACGCACGAGGCGTTCTGGAAGCTGGCGGAGCACTACGGCGGCGAGGACCGGGTGCCGCGGGACATGCTGGGGGGACACTTCCTGACCACGGGCCAGGGCACGGGCGATTTCCTCGAGCCGATCGGCCATGACCTGTGGCGCGACGGCTTCGGGGTCGTCTGGGACCGCAGCGTGGACAAGGACATCGGCGTGGTGAAGGAGTATCGGCTCCCGGAGCCGACCCTGGCGGGCTATCGCTTCCCGGACCCGCTCGCCCCGCGCAGTTTCGAGGGCATCCCGCAGGCGATCGCGTCCGGCCGGGACGGATTCCGCGTCTTCTCGATCGGGTTCTCCCTCTTCGAACGGGCCTGGACGCTGCGCGGCATGGAGAACCTCATGCTGGACTTCCTCGAGCATCCCGCGTTCGTCCACGAGTTGCTGAGCGCGATCGCGGATCATCATATCGTCCAGATCCGGAAGGCCACGGAGTATGATATTGACGCCGTCTACTTCGGCGACGACTGGGGCTCGCAGCTGGGTCTGCTGATGGGACCGCACTGTTGGCGGGAGTTCATCAAGCCGCAGTTGAAGCGCATGTACGGCGAGGTGCGCCGGGCCGGCCGGATGGTGACGATCCACTCGTGCGGCAAGGTGGACGAGATCTTCGACGACCTCATCGAAATCGGCGTGAAC
>DATKYA010000618.1:0-3075 GCA_035528775.1 Planctomycetota bacterium
GGGCGCGTGCACCTTCGGCGTGTCGCTGCCCGACGAAGCCGATGTGTTGCCGCAGCTCGAAGAGGGGCACGCGATCGTCGCCGGCCTGCTCGACGGCATCCCCCAGATCAACATCGTCGCCGGCTTGATCGGCCACGATCATCCCGGGGCCAATAACTGGGACGGGCTGTGGCCGTACTGGAATCGGGCGACGTTTCGCGCGGGCAGCTTCGAGAAGCTCGCCGCGTTCATGGCGCGGGCGAGAAAGAACTCGAACGTCCACACCGGATTTCACCTGAATCTGACCGACGTGAACATCGGCCTGCGTGATTACCCCGAGTCGCGTGCATTCTTCCAGAAACTCGTCGAGACCAAATCGATCTACCGCCGCGACTGGAATCCGGAGACCAACCGGCGCGACAAGGAACCGCCATACGTCCCCACCGAGATTCCCGATGGCGATGACCCCATCGGGATATTCGCACTGGTGAACTACAAGAATTTCTGGGACAGCGGCCTTGCGAAGGAGATGATCGACGAGTTCTACGCGAAGCTGCCGTTTGCGCCCCCCAAGGTGTATCTCGACGTGCTCAACGCCGGCGGGGGCAATTTCTCGACCGGTTTTCCCGACGGTCCGCTGGGCGGCAGCGAGGAGACGCAGATCGCAGGCATGCAGGCTATCGCCGATTACCTGCACAGCAAAGGCACGGACGTGGCCACCGAGGGCGACCGGCCTTTCCTTGGTAGAAACGCGCAAGGTGTGCCTCGTGCGGGCTCGTACGGCGGCGGCGGCTTCTCCGCCGACGACTACAGCGTGATGGCCGGCGGCGGCAGTCCTGAGATCGAACAGACCTTCGGCTCGCCCGGCGCCTTCACCGTGTCGCCGATCGCAAGCACACCCGCCCACCTGGCGCGCGTTCGCGAGCACTACGGTGCCCTGCTGGCGGGCAAGACGAGCAGCAAGAAGATGCCGGGCCTCCAAACGGATCACGTCTGCATGCGGACAGACAAGGACGAGTTCGACATCCCAGGCATGGGCAACCCGTTTCGCGGCGACTGGGCCGACCTTGTCAACAACTTCTACCTGATGAGCATCCAGGAGTTGTATCACGTGGGCAAGGGAAACGTGCGCGTGGCAAAGTCACCCGGGGGCAGTTCCCTCCTCGACAAGTGCATCCTCACAGGCCCAGCAGGCAAAGAGATCGTACTCGAGGCCGAGGATTTCTTCCATGGCTGGATGCGCGCAAACTTCCAGGCATGGAAGCACGTGAATCTCCAGAGCGGGCAGCTGGACTTCAAAGTCGATATCGCCGAGCCTGGCGAATACAACCTCAAACTGAAGCTCGACGCATCCGAGTTGAACATCTACGTCAACGGAGAACACATAGAGCACAAGAGAAAACCCCAAACAGGCTGGATTCCTCAAGATGAATGGCCGACCATTGATTTCGGCACGGTGAAGCTCATAGAGGGCGCCAACACCATCAGCGTGGATAAAGGGCACGTGAGGGCGGAATGGAGCGACGGCACAAAGGCATTGTGGAGCACACCGGCATTGCACACGGGCTTCAAGGTATGGCGCGACGACGTGGTCTTTGCCGTGGACTACGACCGGATGTGGCCGGACACCTGGAGCGGGCAGAAGAAGATCTACTTCTTCAGTTGGGACGGCACGAACCGCGCGTGGAAGCTGCCGGCCGATTGGGGCGATGTGCCGCGCGCGACCTTGTACCCGTTGACGCCGGACGGCCGCGGCACAGGCGTGCCGATCGTGATCGCAGACCGCACGATCAAGCCGGAGCTCCTGCCACAGGTGCCGTACATCCTCGTTCCGGAAACAAAATGAACCGCAGCCCCCCGGCTTCCCGTGAAGGAACTGGGGCAAGATCAGCTTCGAGCATTAGAGGAGAAAGAAATGAGATCGATCAGCCTGTTCGCACTAATGAGCTTGCTGGCAGCTACAGCCGCGCAGGCTACCGAAACCGAGAACCTCGGCATCCGCATTCTGCCGCCGCCGGGCGCGATGGCCATCGATGGCAAGGTCGCCGACTGGGACCTCTCCGGCGGGGTCTTTGTCTGTGGCGACGTCGAGAATCTGCGCGACAAGATGGCGGTGTGGATTCACACCATGTACGATGCCGACAATCTCTACGTATTGGCGCGCTTCATCGACGAGACGCCCATGAGCAACCCCGGCTCGATCGCCGGCGATCACGGGTTTGCGGGCGACAGCCTGCAACTGCGCATCATCCTCTATCCCGACAAACCTGATCCGCGCAGCAGCATCGGCGGCAAGGAGGTCTGCTGGGTCACCGCCTGGCGCGACCGCGACGCCAAGGACGTGATCGACCTCCTCTTTCCGCGCAAGCCGGACGGTGACAGCAAGTTCATCGCCGACGCGAAGAAGCTCGGGGCGCAGCAGGCGTTTTTGGCCACTCCGGACGGAAAGGGCTACGTCCAGGAGATGGCCATCCCCTGGAAGTTGCTGGCGGATGCCGGCCTCACGCCCAAAACCGGCGAGCGCATCGCCTTTTCCGTCGAGCCGAATTTCAACACTAGCGCGAAGTTCCGCATCACGCTCAAGGATATCTTCCGGCCGGGCATCGTGCCCGACCGCGTCTTCACCTTCAGTGCCGTGAACTGCTGGGGCTACGGCACCTTTATGCCGGCCGGCAAGGTCGCGCCGCAACCGCTGCGCCTGGCCGACAACCGCGAGTTCAAAGTCACCATGCAGAACAGGGTGCCGGTGGTCGATTGGACCGGGCTCTTCGAAGTGAAGAAGATGGAGGGCTTCGCCAAAATCAACCTCGACCTGCCGGAAGACGGCTACGTTTCGCTGAACATCAAGAACGCCGACGGGCAGGTCGTGCGGCACCTGCTGACCGCCAACTTCCTGGCCAAGGGCAAGCATGAGCTGCTCTGGGACGGGCTGACAAGCATGAGCCACATGCAGCCCGGCGAGGTGGTGCCGGCGGGCGACTACAGTTGGGAGGCGATCTACCACACCGGCATCGGCCTGCGCCTGGTCGGCTGGGCGCACAACGCCGGCAAGGCTCCATTCGACTCGCCCGGCGGCAACTGGGGCGGCGACATGGC
>DATKYA010000619.1:0-4343 GCA_035528775.1 Planctomycetota bacterium
ATTCTTCATCCTCCCAGATCATGCCGACCCGAGCCTCCTTCTCGAAGAACGCCAACCGTCTGTGCTCGGCATCCTCCGCCACTTTGAGCGCTACGGCACAAGCTTCCTCCATCGAAATCGGTTGCCCTGTCTCGCCGGACAGCCCGGATAATGCCGTTGCCGTCTCCGAAGGCGTGGCGAATTCCTCGGAAGCCCGCACACGGGCAGTGGCAGTACGCCCAAGAACGATAGAAGCCTGCCGCTGCATTACATCTCTCAGGAACGATAGCATGTCCGGCTTACCGTTGCTCTCGCTTTCCGTCTGGTCAGTAGCCATGCCGGGCCAACCCACAGGCAGCGTCAATGCATCATTCATCACGGAACCTCCTCTCAAGATCGCCCTTGATCATCTTGAAGAACCAGTCGTGAGTCACCTGGTGTGCGGCAGTGATCCAATCCTCAAATCCTCCGGGCATATCAGGGAGTTGTTCCTTCGACTGGACGATCGTCTCCCACACAAGCGCATTCTCGCCATCCCTCTGCCCGGTGGCAAAACGTAATGTCAACTCGCCGGCGGGTCTTGTGCAAGGGAATGAGGAGTACCACATGAAACTCCTTGGAACCGACGTGATGGTCGTGCCGCTGAACAAGCTCTTCAGCAAGGATGCTGACAGCTTCATCTCCTTCTTCAGAAATGCAAGAACATCCTCCCTCGTGTAGTCAAACTCGAGGGCATCTATGTATCTGAGAATGACACTCTCGATCCTCAGATCAGCAGGTTCAGGATGAGACTCGAACAACTTGTCCACAGCTTCTACCGCACGCGTACGGAAGTCTTCCCAATCGTATTCCCTTGTCTCGTTCACCGTCAGGATGCCTGGCCCGATCTGAACGAGCGGCCATGCCTGCCGCGCTCGCCGGAACCTGTGCTGCACCATCTGTTTCACGATCTCATCCGGCATCGACGCCGTCGGGAGCGGTTCATGTTCCGGATACCCCTTGGCCAGCCGGTCATACAGCCTGCCAACCAGCACCTTGTAGTGCGGATCAATGCCTTCCTTGGACGAACGCAGACCCCACCTGAGCTCCATTATGGCTTCGACCAGGGGAGCGTGTTTCAGCTTCTTTTCTCGCATGTCATCTTTCCTACCCATCCGCTGTGCCCGGTGATCGTGCCTGTCACCACCATGTTAACACACATTATACCCAATATATCGGGGAAAGCAAGATGCTCGCATAGGAAAAACGCTCACACGCCCACGGCAGGATCGCATAGGCTGCGAATCCCTCCCCTCTTCACATCCCCGTCGTATACCCGACCCTCCTGAACTTCCTCGCCTCATCGAACAGCGCCACCGCGTTCTCCGCCGGCACGTCCGGCTTCACGTGGTGGTCGGGACCGCAGATGTAGCCGCCGCCCTTGCCGAGCACGCCAATCACGCGGACGACCTCCTCGCGGATGTCGGCGGGCGACGCGAACGGCAGCCGCTGCGTGTTGATCCCGCCGAAGAACGTGACGTGGCGGCCGTACTCGCTTTTCAGCTTCTCCGCCGGAATCGGCAGCGTGTGGAGCTGCACCGTCTCCCACACGTCCAGCCCGATGTCGATCAGGTCGCCCAGCACCGCCGTGATGTCGCCGCACGAATGGAACCACACGAACTTCCCGCGATACTTCGCGATGTCGAACAGCCGCGCGTAGTACGGCTTCAGGAATCGCCGCCACTGCCCGGGCGAGATCATCAGGCCGCGCTGCGTCGCGAAGTCGTCGCCCAGGCAATAGATCGGCATATCGTCGCCGCACGCATCCAGCAGCCGCTGGCTGTAGTCGGCCACGTGGGTGAACACCTTCTCGACGAGCGCCTCGAACACCCGCGGCCGCTCGTGCATCATCACCATCGCCGCCTCCATTCCCACGAGGTCGCACACCTGGCAGAACAGCGGCTTCCAGTACGGCCCGCGCACTGCGTACTGCTTGCCCAACTCCTTCGCGGCCTTCCCCGCTTTCACGTAATCGTAGTCCTCCGGCTTCGGCCCGGGATACCGCTCCACGTCTGCCACCGCCGCCTCCGCCGAGATCGGATACTCGCGGCCCGTCCCGTAATCGCCGGTGTTCGGCGAACCCCACTCGTTGAGCCCTTCTTTCACCTCGCCCACGTATCCCGCCGACACGATCCGCCCATCGATACCGAGCGCCTCGTACACCTGCTCCGGCTCGATCCGCAGCAGCTTCGCGATCTGCTCGGCATTTTCGATGCAGATCACATCGACGGGGATCCGATCGGGCAGTTCGTGGCGGATCGCGGCCAGCTCGCGTTCGCGAGGAGTCATGGTCATTTCACTTCCGTTTCTGGCGCTTCCACCTCGATCTCCATCGGGAACTCCAGCTCACCCCCCCAGATCGCATTGATGGATGGATCGCAATACGCCCTGTCCGGATCCGGCCGCAGGATCAGCGTGCCCTTGTGGCGGCCGGGCTCCTTGATCCCAAACAGTGATGGCGAATAGCCCATCGAGCCCGTTTTTTCTGCCGGAACAGCCAGGCCAACATTGCTCGGGTGTTCCTGGCCGTCCGCATCGCGGAAAATCATCCTGAAGCTGACGCTCTCGGGAAGCGACGTGTATCTGATGGTCAGGCCTCCTCTATACTTCAATCCGTTGCACGTGAGGTTACTGTCGGGTGGTTCTTCAGCGGAGAACGATTCCATCATCTTCCGATCCAGTTCCTCATTCCGCCTGACTGCGATGGGGACTGCATCCTCCGGAGCAACTACCTTCAGGTTGAACCTCAACTCAAGCCGGTACTCATATTCGGCTTTCCCCGTGTTGGCAACGAACACCGTCGACCTGCCCGGCAGCAGATTCAGCGGAAACCGCCTCTTGCTCGGCCAGATCAGTTTGCGGACCGTCCGCATTCCGGACGGCTTGAGCTTGACCGTGCGCTCAATCGACATCGAGTGCATCCCCGGCCCGCTCGCCGGGCCAAACTCCAGGCACATGCTCTTCTCGAACGATACACCCGAAGTCCCCAGCCTCTTGACCCACCCGACGCGGCCATCCATCCTGAGGGTCTCATCCAAGTGCAAACTCATGTCCGACATAGTCACGGCGCACGGGATCACGAGATTCACGCCCATCGTCTTACCGGTCGGATACGCATCCCTGGTCTGCACCTCCGGCTTCAGCAGCGCTTCGAGAATGCGGGTGCCTTCATCGGGCGACACGCTGCACGTTTCGATCATCGCTGCAAGCCTGTCAGCTTTCGCCTGGGTGGGGCCGGCCCGGTAGCTCTTGATCAGCGCGTCCACGTTGGTTCCACCGCGCGCGATCACGAACACGACCGCCGCGGCCGCAATCAGCACCAAACCTATCGCCAGCACGATGAACGTTCTTCTGTCCATGTAGTGCTTCTTCGTCTATCGGGTCTCCGCCGGCCCAACATCAACCGCCCGCACCTCCGGATGCTGCGCCCGCTGATCCAGAATCCCATCAAACAGCAGGTTGGCGATGCGCGGGCCGGCGTCGGTCATCGTCACCCACACGATGTGATCGAACATCCCGAGCTCCGGCCCCAGCAGCGGGCTGTTGGCCCCGGTAGTCGCCAGCGTCAGGTAGGTGCCGCCGTTCTGCTCGTGCATCGAATACGCGTGCACGTGCCCCGCAAACACCGTGTGCGGCCGGCCCGCCAGCAGCGACTCAATCCGCTTCCATTCCGTGAACTTCGCGTCTGCCCACATCGGCCGGTGCATGAACACGAACGTCCACCGCACATCTGCGTTGCTCGCCAAGACGTCCGCCGCGTACGCGATCTGTGCCTCGCCCAGCGAACCGTTCGGCGAGTCCTCGGTGTTCAGGCACAAAAACAGCACGTTCCTGTAGACGAAGTGGTAGTACGGCCGCTTGTATCGCCACGCCCATTCCTTCGCCATGAACGAGTTCGAGATGTCGTGGTTGCCCGGCACGTAGAAGAATGGCATCTCCAGCCGGTCCACGATGGCCTCGAATTCCGCCCGCATCTTCTGCAGGTCGCTCAGTACGTACGTCTGGCCTTCGATCATGTCGCCCACCGTCATCACGAAGTCGGGCTGCAGCAGGTTGAGCTTTTCGACGGCCTCCTCGAAGACACCCGGGCGCGCCGCCCCGGTGCGGTCGGCCATCACCGCAAACCGGAACACCTCCGGCCCGCCGCCAAACGCTTTCGACGTGTGCGGACAATCGGGGGCCGGATCGGGGGCGGCCTGTTCAACGTTATTCGCGCACCCGATCGCCAGAAACGCCACCACGATGCACGCTACAGCTTCTTTCATCAGCACGCCCCAATGAATTCCGAACCGAGTATTTTGCCCCCCAACAATGTTACCCGCCCC
>DATKYA010000620.1:0-3019 GCA_035528775.1 Planctomycetota bacterium
TCGACCAGGTCAACTACGAGCCGCGAACCATCAGTTGCACCGAATCGTCCATCAACCACAACACACTCACCATCGACGGGCAGAACTCCGGCGAGAACACGCCCGGCACACCGTGGTCCAAGTACGATCCGCTGCAGATCAGGGGCTTGCACCGCACGGATCTCGCGCACGGCATTTCCACCACCTACCGGACCAGCTTCGAGCCGGAGCGAAAGTTCCTGGCGATGCGCGGCGAGTTCCAGGAAGGCGTGTGGCTGGAGCGCGTGCTGTGCCTCACGCGCGAGTACCTGTTCGATGTCTTCCGGGCAGAAAGCCCCATCAACCACACCTACGATTGGGCGATGCGAGGGTTCGGCCGGGCCAGCGCCGATCTGCCCGATGCTTTCGTGCCGTCAATGGATCTTCGCTACTACGGCACGAGGAACTGCTACCGCTGGATCGACAACGAGCTCTCCGCCATTCGCGACGACGACCTTGCCGTCGACTTCATCAGCGACGCCCTCTACGGCCAGCCCGCCCGCATCCGCATGACCATCCTGCGCGAGGCATTCACGAAGGCCTACCTGGGCCGGTACCCGCTCAGCAAGGGCGTGATGATGACCGACGAGACCGATCCCACCCAGGCCGGGCCGGTAGTCATCCTGCGCCGCATTGAGAAGAACACCGACTTCATCGCGCTGCATGAGCCGTACGGCGAACGGCCCGCCATCGAGCGGTTCGACAAGCTTTTCCACGACAGGCACGCGATAGCGGTGCGCGTGGCCGCCGCCGGTTTCGAGGACACCATCATCGCCGCCCTGGGCGAGAACGGCGAGAAGAAGCTGGTGGAGTTTTCCACGCCCAAGGATCGCTGGGAACGATTCAGCGTCGAAGGCGAGGCCTACATTCGGCGAACCGGCGGAACCATCGTCGCGCGAGGAGGCCTCAGGAGCTTCTGCCTGTACGCCCCCGACGCCCCCGCTCAAGGCGCGCTGACGGTGAACGGCAAGCTCGCCGAGTACAGCAGGGGCGGGGGATATGTCGCGTTCAACTGCGATCTGCCCGCCACGAAGAACCCCGTGCTCATGGTCGAGTCGATCTCGTACGGGTCGGACGTCTTCGCCGGTGCCCCGATGCGGCTGAACGTGACCATCCGCAACACCGGCACAGCCCCAGCGGGCGGCACGTTGCGATGCTCCATCGCGGACGCAAAGCCTCAACAGCAGGCGATCGCTCCGGTCGAACCGAACTCGGTCTGCCGGACTGCCGTCACGCTGCCCGTGCCCGCCTCGGCGCTCGGAAGCACGTGCCTCGTAAAAGCGTCCGTGGCCGGCGAAGCCGGGGCGATCCACGAATACGTGGCTAGGACGAGCGTACGCAGCCCGGTTGAGCTTGCGATTCCCATCGCGCCCGTGAACCTCGATCGCGAGACCGGCGGCATCCTCGCCGTGAAGATCAGGAACCGGCTCAGTACGCCCGCCAGCTATCGCATCGAGGTGGAACCAGGCAAGGGCGCGGTGAGTGAGAAGGCGGAGTCCGTCGACCTCAAGCCCGGCGAGGAGCAGGTTCGCCGCCTGAGCTTGCGCGTCAAGGGAAACGCCCCGACGCTCGTGCCTGTGAAAGTGCGGCTGTTCGCCGGTCGTGTGCCAGTGCAGGAGGAGGTGGTTCAGGCGGCCTGCGGCGTGCACGTCGCCCCCGATGCAGGCGAGTTCTACGACGCCCTGCTGGTTCGCGCTCCCGGCTACACGATCTCGATCGACTCGTACAGCGGTGTGTCGCGATTCGTGCTGGATGCCGACGGCGTGGCGCGTTCGAAGACCTGCCAGTTCCCGGTCAACCGCGTGCGGACGTCCGACGCGAACTCCAGCGCCGCACTGAACGGCTCGATGGCGGTGCCGCTGGTGGCGGGGCCGGAGGCGAAGCCTTCCGACTGGTGGCCGTTCCGCTGCGACTACTCTCCCCAGCCCGAGGAGAAACGCAAGGAGTTGTCGCTGTTCGACTGGATGAAACGGTGCACAGAGGTGAAGCCGACCACGGACCCGGCCAGCGGGCAGCCGGCGATCGTGGCGGTTTCCGAGAAGCCCGAGCACAAGCTCTGGTACATCTTCTACCCGCACAAGATCGCCATGAAGATGGAAGGCCCGTATGACCGCTACAACGTCGACTTGGGCTTGTTGAGCGTCGACCGGCCCGAGCGCCCGCTGCGTGCAACGGTGAACGGCGGCCGCAGCGGCCGCACGGCGCTCGCCGACCTGAATGCCGGGGAGAAGAACGCCAATGCCCGGCTGAACGCGAACGTTGCGCCGGGCCAAGCGGTCGAGCTGAGTTTCGAGCCGGCGAACGGGCAGTAGAGACGTGCCGTGTGGCAGCGGACCGAAGACGGTCCGACGTCTCAGACGCCCGACCGTCTTCGGTCGGCCCCGACACGGGGTGTCTCTACTTCGCCGCAAGCAGCCTGGCCAACTCGTCGACACCCGCGGATGCGCCGGTAGCGTCACTCGCGGAGATCACCAGCGTCTGCGGCGTTTCCTGCTCGCGGAACAGCTCCGTCTCGTCCATGCGCGGCCGTCCGGGCGACCACAGCCGTGTGAACGGGCGGGTCAGCATCACGATCGCACGCCCGGTGCCGGGGAACTGCCCCGTGGCCATGAACGGCAGCGGCATCGTGTTGTTGTTCGACATCGTCACCGCGCAGCGCGCGATGTAGTGGCTGGTGTTCCGGCTGCCCATGAGGATGTCGGGCTCTTCCAGGAGGTCCTGGGCCTGGCCGATGGCGCCGCAGCCGAAGAACGGGCGGTTCGCCTTGATCCTAGGCGCGTTGCGGGTGACGCGGACGTCCTTGCCGTATGCCTTGCGGATGGCCTGCGCCAGGCGCTGCGCCGCTGGCATGAACTGGCCATCTTCGCAGCCGATGGTGATCCCCTTCGCACCGCGTTCGGCGAGGAAAGCCATCAGCCGCTCCGCGTCGATCACCGCGACCTTCGCGGGCAGACCCCCGCCGGCCAGCGCGGCAACGGCCCCGCGGAGCTGGCGATCCGTC
>DATKYA010000621.1:0-4272 GCA_035528775.1 Planctomycetota bacterium
CCGGCCGAGCGCACGATCATCCTCGCGCCCACGCCGCTGGGGCCGGACCTCGCGGAGGCCGTCCGCCGCGGGCAGGTGCTCGCCGTCGAGGTCGGCAGCGCCCGCGTGATCTACGGGCACGACACCATGCTCGGCCGCGCCATCTCGGCGCTCGCGGAAGGCCGCGGTCTCAAGCAGGCGAAAGCCGACAGGATCACCGAAGCCCTGAAAGACGCCGACATCCCCGCACTCCTGCAAGCCAGCCCGCCGAGGGTGGTGACAGTGGGCGAGCTTTCGAAGACCAGATGATCGCGAGAACGGCATCATGGAATACGATCAGATCGCGGACATCTACGATTCGTGCGTGGCGACCACGCTTGACGTGCCGTTCTTTCTCGATGCGGCCGGGCAAGACGAACGGCGAGATTCTCGAGCTGATGTGCGGGACAGGCGGGGAGGCCGGCGGCCGATGCCGGCAGGCGTTTCACCCGGAGTGATTTATGAGCTTCATCTTCTGCAACGCCTGATCTAAATGATATCTGAGATGCGCTTCCGTTGTACCAGAAACGGGGCCTGCAAACAGCTTCCAGGGTCCCCCATCGGACGAGGCTCCAGAACGCGTCCAGAACGCCGTACAGCGACGATTTTCGTCCATGAATGGTAAGGTAGCCAGGCGCATAGAAACGAGCTGTACGGGCTTCCTATGGGCCTCTCCGTGTGTGCTCATTCACATATGGCATGGCATCTATGCGACACGGGCATATGTATGGCCATATGGAGTTACGCAATCAGAACCTGCGCTTTTATACCCAGCTCCGCCAGCATCGACCTGATCTCCTCCTCGTAAACCGGGTTCATCACGATCACCGTGTCCGGCGGATCCAGCGGCAGAAACTCCGGGCTGATCACCTCCTGCCCGGTGCCCGGAATGAATCGCCCGGTCTTCCGCGGGTTGATGTCGACCACCGTCGGCACCGTATCGTGCGTCACGTGGAGGGCGTTGAGGAAGGTCACGCCCTTGGAGCCGGCCCCCCATAGCGCGGTGTGCGAGTTTTCCGCGCGCAGGGTCTCGAGCTGGTCCGCCCAGTAATCGGCCTTGCTGCGATAGGCCGAACTGAAGTTGGCACACAGCGTCGCCACGTCCGGCAGAAACTTCACCTCGTCATCCGGCTCCGGCTCGCCCTTCCGAATGCGCGCTTCGATTACGATGAACTGCCCTTCGTATTCCTCGCTGATGGTGAGCGGCTCGAATCCCGCCCGCTCGAACAGCTCGCCCAGCGATACCGACGTGAAGTAGGAGCAATGCTCATAGATGACGTCCCACACGCCGAGGTCGCGCAGGGTGAAGATGGCGTTGGGCACCTCGAAGAACACCATCATCTCGGAGCGGTCGCCTGCGGACGCGCCGTCCGCCGCCCGCCGCACCCCTTGCAAGAATGCGAGCGGATTCGGGATATGCTCGAGCACGTGCCGGCAGCAGATCAGGTCGGCCGGCATGGCCGCGTGCTGCTCCGCGTCGCGGCCGACGCCGTAGTATTCGCGGCGAATCGTCACGTTCTCGTCGTATTCCCCGTTGGCCTCATCGAAGCTCGGGTCGAACCCCACGCACCTGCAGGCCCCGTATTCGGCCAGGAGCGCGAGGAAATCGCCCTGCCCGCAGCCGATTTCCACCACGTTCTTGCCGTTGAGGTTGTGCCGCTCGATCAGCCGCTTGGCGAGTTCCATCGCGTATTGCTGGAATCTCGGCGAGAAGTGCAGCGAGTTCTCGTATGCCGGGCTGTATTCCGTCAGGGCCGGGTCGAATGCCGCATTGTGGATCAGGCCGCACTCCCGGCAGAACACCAGGCTGATCCTCGCACAGGGCGCCGCCAGCGCAGCCTCCCTCGTCGGCAACAGCACATTGCAGAACACCGGCACGCTCTCGGCCTCGAAAAATGGCTCCCCCGCTTCGTGCCCGCATACCGGACAACACGCGGCAGTGGCAGTACTCCATCGTGACTCCGACATGCTCCCCCTTTGGTGGATGATGGGATGAAGGGATGATGAGATGATGGGAAAGAGGCTTCTTTGATCTCTTTACCCATCATCTCATCATCTCTTCCTCTTCTCACACCGGCCACAGCTCCGCCGTCACTCCCACCCTCTCCATATCGCGCCGGATCTCGTCGCAGTAGACCGGGTTCATCACGATCACGTGCCTGGGCCGGTATTTTGACAAAAACTCAGGCGGCACGATCTGCTGGGCGGTTACCGGCATGAACTTCCCATGCCGGTGCGGATTGATGTCCACCACGTACTCGACCTCCTTCGTGACGCCGAGCGTGGTGAGGAAAGCAACGCCCTTCGACCCCGACCCCCACACGACGACCGGCCCGTCGGCCGCGCAGTCTGCTATCCTGCGTCGCCAGTCATCGATGCGCCGCGAGCAGACGTCCTCGAAGTTGATCACGGCCTCGCCGACTTGCTCGAGATCGTTCTCCACCTCCAGTGTCGGGTCTGTCGGCTTGCCGGTCGGCCGCGCCATCAGCAGCAGGTACTGGCTGTCGAAATCCACGCTCAGCTCCAGGATGTCGAAGCCCACCGTCCGGAACAGCCGTGCCAGCGAGCCGAGGCTGAAATAGGAGCAATGCTCGTAGTAGATATCCCAGAACGCGCCTTCCCGCAGCACGCGCAGCACGTCCGGCACCTCGAAGAACACCAGCGTGTCGAGCCTGTCGCCGATCGACTTTCGCACCGTCTGGAGGAAATCGTGCGTCGGCCCGATGTGCTCCAGCGTGTGCCGGCAGCACACGAAGTCGGCCGTCAGGTGCGAATACTTCTCCGAATAGAAGTCGCGGATGAACGTGATCGGCATTCCGGTCGCCACCGGCATGCGCTCGGGAATGTAGCTGGGGTCGATGCCCACGCAGCGGCTGCCCGCGAAGCGGTTCAGCAGGAAGAGGAACTCGCCCTTGCCGCAGCCGATCTCCAGCACGTCCTTGCCCTGGAGGCCGTACTGGCTCACGATCCGCTTCGCGAGCGACTCCGCGAAGGCGTTGAACCGCCCCGAGAAGCCCTGCGTCTCCTCGTACTTCCCCGAATAGTCCTGCACCGCCGGGTCGAACCACGTGTTGGTGATGAACCCGCAGGTGCTGCAGAATCCCAGCTTCAGGTTGCCCCGCGGGAAGCGCACCGCATCCATCCGGTCCGGCACCAGCAGGCAACTGTGCACCGGGATGTCGTCGATCGAATAGAAGATCAACAGGCCGCGAGCCATGCAGTTCGGGCAGCATCGTTTCGAATCGATGCCGAAATCGAACGCGGCCCGGCGCGGTATCGGATTCTGTGCCATTTGTCATTCTCCAGTAGGGGCACACGGTGTGTGCCCCCGGGGCGGACGCCGTCCGCCCCTACATCTTCATCTCATCATGCCCTCATCCCATCATCTCTTCCTCTTCTCACACGATCGCCGGCTGCGGGATCGGCACGATGAACCTGCCCCCCATCTGGCGGTATGCCGCCTGCTGGCACATGATCTCGTCCTTGAAGTTCCACGGCAGGATCACCACGAAATCGGGCTTGTGCTCCATCAGCGTGCCGGGGTCGTAGATGGGTTGGTGCATGCCGGGCATGAACTTCCCCTGCTTGTGGACGTTGCGGTCGACCACGAAGTCAACGAGGTCGGTGCCGGCGCCGATGAAGTTCAGCATGATGGCGCCCTTGGCGGCGGCACCATATGCGGCGATCCGGCTGCCCCCGGCCTTCAGTGCCGACAGCAGCTCGCGCATGGCAGTTCGTATCCCCAGCACCTTCGTGCTGAAATCCTCGTAGTAGCCGTACTTGTCAACGCCGAGCGTGGCCTCCTCGACGAGCATCGCCCGAACCGATTCCTCCACCGCTTCCCTCGGCTCCACGTACAGCCGTAGCGAGCCGCCGTGGATCGGCAGGCGCTCGATCCTGTTCAAAAACAGCTCGTGCCGCCTGAACAGCCGGTCCACCGACGACACCGAAAAATAGCACAGGTGCTCGTGGTAGATCGTGTCGAACTCGCAATGATCCACCAGGTCGCGCACGTAGGGCACTTCTATCACGCCCACGCCGCTGTCCTTGATCAGGATGCGCATCCCCTCAACGAAGCCGTTGGTGTCGGCCACGTGAGCCAGCACGTTGTTCGCGATGATCACGTCGGCCACCTTGCCCTCCTTGCGGAGCGTGGCGGCCAGGTCCTTCGTGAAGAACGTGCACATGGTGGGCACGCCGATCTTCATGGCGGCCTTCACCGGCCCATCCGCCGGATCGATCCCCAGCACGGGA
>DATKYA010000622.1:0-2639 GCA_035528775.1 Planctomycetota bacterium
TATCGCGCGAGGCCGGCGGCTCCTCGTGTCCGAGAGTGGCCGGGAGATCCGTTCCAGCTCCGAACCGTCCCTTGCGGGAGCTTCAAGGCCTTCCGCGCGGGGAGGAGCACCCGGCGGAGGCACGTCCGAGAAGAGAGTTCAGAGCTCAGAGCTCAGAACTCGAAGCTTTGAGTTCATCGTTCATCGTTCATCGTTCGCGGTTCGGCGTTCGATGTTCGATGTTCGATGTTCGGTGTTCTCTTCTTCCTCTTCTTCTCTCTTCCCCCACTCTCCCCCACTCCATCTTCCTCTTTCCCTACATCACCTTTGACCTGTGCGTGAGATACGCGGAGAGGAACGTATCGGGGGGCACCTTGGTATTGATGGTGACGTAATCGATGGCGCTCTCGAAGCAGGCGCTCTTGTATGTCTCGAGGAAATGGTTGATTTCCTTGTTGTATTCCTCCTTGATCTCCTTGGGTGCGACGCGGATCTTTTCTTCGGTTTCCATGTCGACGAACTCGCCGACCTTCTCGAAGGGGAAGTTCAGCTCCCAGTCGTCGAGCACGTGGAAGACGATCACGTCGTGGCGCTTCTGGCGGAAATGGGCGAGGCCCTTGATGACGTTGTCGGGCTCGTCCATCAGGTCGCTGATGATGACGATCAGGCCTCGGCGCTTGAGCATCTCGGCCATGCCGTGCAGGGCGATGCCGGTGTCGGTCTGCTGGTCCGGCTTGATGTCCACCAGCACGTCGAGCATGTTCCGCAGGTGGTTCACCGTGCTCCTGGGCGGGAAGTAGCTGCGGATCTTCTCGTCGAAGATGGCCATGCCGGCGGAGTCCTGCTGCTTGATCACCAGGTAGCACAGGCCGGCGGCGAGATGGCAGGCGTATTCAAACTTGCTGATGCCGTTTGATTGGTACGCCATCGAGCCCGAGCAGTCGACGAGCACGTAGGCCTTGAGGTTGGTGTTTTCCTCGTACTGCTTGACGTAGTGGCGCTCGGAGCGGGCGTAGACGCGCCAGTCGAGGTGCCGCAGGTCGTCGCCCTGCACGTATTCGCGGTGATCGGCGAATTCGGTGCTGAATCCCTTGAAGGGGCTGCGGTGGGCGCCGGTCACGCTGCCTTCGACGACGAGCCGGCTCTTGATGCTCATGTGCGCCAGGTTCTTGAGCATCTCGGGGCTGAGGTAGTGTCGTGAGTCGGCTCGTGCAGTTCTCATAGAAGGCTACAGGTAACGGACTACAGGCTTCAGGTTGGATGGACACACCGTGTGTCGCACCTTACATCATCCGCTTTCTTCTTTGTTTCCTTTGCGCTCTTTGTGTCTTTGTGGTTTCCCCACTCTTTGATCGTTCACACGTTCACCGTGCCAGCAGCACGATGTAGTCGCGGCTGCAAATGATGGCCCGGCCTTCCTGGATGAGGATGGGCTGCAGGCCGGCTTTCGTCTGGCCGATCTCGATCGTGTAGGTCTGGTTTTGCGCGCCCACCATGACCTTGGCGGGCTGATCGATCATGATGCCCTTGAGTGCCAGCGACCGTGCGTAGGTCTTTTCGCGGGCGAGGGCGTCGGCGATCGTGTCGGAGTCGCCGTCGACGTTCGCGGACGTGAGCGTGTATGCCTGGCGGGCGGCCTTCGTATGCTTGGCCTCGGTGGCCATGTACGCGAAGGGCTGGCCCCACGGGTCGCGGACGTCCGCCGACTCGATCAGCTTGCGTGCTACCAACTCGCCGAGGTTTTCGGGATAGGCAACCTCGTCGAGGTAGTAGGTGTGGCAGGCGCGGGCGATGCGGGTCATGCGCACGCGTGCCTGCCAGCACTTGCCGAGCCGTGCTCCGGCGGCGGAGATCAGGTCTTGCCCGGGGGAGTTTGCCGCGAGCGAGAATTCCTTCTCGGCGTCGGCCATGGATGCAAGGTCGCGCCACAGGATGATGCCGCGCAGCACGCGGGCGAGCGCGGCCTCCGGGGCGTCGGCTTTCGCCTTGATGAAATTCTCGTAGAGCTTGGCCGACTGCTCCGGGGCTTCGTCGACGAGCTTGCGGGCCTGGCGATGGATTTCGCAGAAGTCGCCGGTGGAAGCGGAATCCTGCGCGCGAAGCGGCCCCGCCGCGCCAACGCAGGCGGCACAGACCGCGGCTGCAATGAGGAGCTTCTGCATCATCGTGAATCGCCTCGCGGAGGGCGGGCAACTGCGGACGCGGCGTCCGCCGCCCGCCCCTACAGTGCGCAGAATCGGCAACCGCGCGATGATCCGGTTGCCGATCCTGCAGAATCATCTTTCCCGCCCCTGGGACTGCCTTCACTGGCGGGCAACACGTCGTTGTTCGCCGGCGATCAATGCGTCATCGCGTGGATGATCGTATTGATGCCGAGGCTGATGGCGCTGCGGCTATCGTAGCCGACGCCGTACGGATGGGGCTTGAGCTCCCAGCCGCAGCCGAGGTCGTACTTGCTGTAGATCACGGCCAGGTTGCCGTTGATCGTGATGCCTTCCAGCATCGGCGACGTGGTCGGAGTCGTCATCTTGGTGATCGCCGCCGGCGTGTACTGCACCATGGTAATCGGGTTCGGCCGGCGATACACGGGATGATCGGGCGGGATCATCGCGAGCGACTGCTCGGGGAGCACGCGCTTCATCTCGCGGCGGAACGCGAAG
>DATKYA010000623.1:0-4571 GCA_035528775.1 Planctomycetota bacterium
GTGTTCAACGGTCATGACTCCGCCGTGAACAGCCCGATGCATTTGCCGCAGCATCGCGCGCCGAAGATCGAGCCGGTCCGCGTGCCCCAGGGTGCGGCAGTGTCAGGCGATTCCATCACGCTGCCGGCCGGGGAGTGGCTGACGTTCACCGTGCGGTAGAACGCGAATGAGGGATGAGGAGATGAAGAGATGAAGGGATGCCGCGAAAGATGCTTGCGGGCCTTTCGGCGCTTCATCTCATTATCCGCCAACCGCCTTCAGGCGGCCTGCCAGCATCTTGCGGCCTATTGGCTAACTAAACCGTTGCGCCACATCTGGACTCTACGATGATGCGATGAAGGGAAAGGCCCCCTACAACGGACGGGGGGGATTGCCGGATCGGGGGAGGGCGAACACAAGGTTCCCCCCGACGGCGACGATCGCGGCCGCGCGACAAAAGATTACGTCATAAAGCTTGATTCTGCCCGGTGTTTTCGAGTACAATAATAATGTAGTTGCGGGGAAGATTGCGGGCGTATTGTGCTGCAATCGGTGGCGACATCGTGCTCTTCTCCCGGCAACTGGCAACTGGCAACTGACAACCACCAACTGATAACTGATATGCATGGAAATACTGAAATATCCGCATCCTTGTTTGAAGCGCAAGTGCAAGCCGGTGAAGCGAATCGATGACGAGCTGGTGATGCGCGTGGCCGAGATGTTCGAGACGACGTACAAGGCCCGCGGCGTCGGGCTGGCCGCTCCGCAAGTGGGCTGGGACGCCCGCCTGTTTATCATCAACGTGTCCGGCGAGAAGCGCGACGAGATGGTATTCGTCAATCCCGCCATCGTCGAGATGACCGGCACCGTGAACGATGAGGAGGGCTGCCTGAGCGTTCCGGGGGTCAACGCCGTAGTGCCCCGGGCCGAGCGGGTCCGCGTGCGAGCATTCGACATGAAGGGGAATGGTTTCGAACTGGAGGCCGATGGGCTGCTGGCGATCGCAGTTCAGCACGAGAACGATCACCTTGACGGCAAGCTGTTCATCAGCAAGCTCACTCGTGCGGCGAAGCAGGCGATCGCCGAGAAGCTGAGGGAGCTGGAAGAGGAGTACGAATCGAAGCCGCCGAAGGAAGCCGTTAGCCGATAGTCTCTCACTTGTACGAACAACTGACAACTGGCAAGCTGTCCCCGCGCAATGTCGGACATACGAATCCTCTTCTCGGAAACGGTTGACACCGGGATATACGCCTACCGGCTGTTTCCCGCGATAGGGGGCATCCTTGCGGCGATGGCCCTGTATCCGCGCGTGAGGGCGCGGGTGGCGTCGCTCCCGCCATCATTGCTGGCAAACCTGAGCCGGCTGGCCATTCCGGCGGCCGGCATCCCCGGGCTGGTGTTGATCGTCCTGCGGATTGCGTCGATATCGACGGGGCTGAATCCGTACCTGTCGGTGGCGGGCGTGCTGCTGCTGGCGATCGGGCTGATAGCGGCGGTTGCGGGGCGGCGGATCGGGAAGGATCCGGCGTCGGCGGCCGCGGCGGTGCTGTCGGGCGTGGCCGGTGCGGCCGTATTCCTGCTGTCGATGCTGCTGATGCTCGGCCTGCTGCAGGTGCCGCGTTACAAGGATCCGATGCTGTCGCTGCTCGGGATCCTGCTGCCGGTGGCACTGACGTTTGCTATCGGCGGCTGGCCGGTGGTGCAGCGGGTGCTGTCGACGCGGGGCCGGGCGGCGCAGATTGCCGGATCGCTGGCGGCCGGCGCGGGGTTCGCTGTCCTGGCATTCATCTTCCTGCTGATAACGGGCATTCCGGCGCAGCTCCCGCGCGTGGCGGTGATCCCGATGACAGCCTTCCCGCTGGCGGCGCTCGCGGGTCTGAAGGCAGCAGATCACGTTTCCATCCGATTGTATTCCCTCCTGCTCGCTCTGCGAATGGTGATCGTGGTGGGGCTGGTGGCGTTCCTGGCGCGGCCGATGCTGCACATCCAGAGCCAGCAGGCCGAGAAGCGCAAGCTCGTATTCGCCATCGACGCTTCCGCCAGCATGAGCGCCCGCGACGGTGCCAACGTGCCCACCCGCATCGATTGGGTGAAGCAGGCCCTCAGCTACCGCTACCTCGACCGGCTGAAGAAGGACTTCGACTTGGCGTTCTTCTCGTTTTCGAGCGGGGCCGACGAGCTGAAGCAGGACCAGCTTCCCGGCCTGAAAGCCGAAGGCAAGACCACCAACATCGCCGAAGCCATCGGCCGCGTCAAGCCCGCATTCCCCGATGCCGACATCGCATCGGTGGTGCTCGTCAGCGACGGCATCGATAATTCCGGCGGGCCGGATCCCGTCAAGCCGATCGTTGAGCAGGGCGTCATCGTCAACACCATCGGCGTGGGAGCGCTGTCCGACGAGAAGGAGCGGATCAAGGACATCGCGGTCAAGCACGTGGAATGCCCGCGCTACGCCACGGTGAACAACGCCACCGAGATCAAGGCCTACGTGGAGTCGACGGGCATCGTGGGCCAGGTCACCGTCCTGTTGAAGAAGGACGGCAAGGAGCTCACGCAGAGCAAGATCTTCCTCGAGAGCACCACGAAAACGCAGATCGTGCCGCTCAAGTTCACGCCCGACACCGTCGGTCATTTCGAGTTTGAAGTGTCGGTGCCGCCCGAGCCGGAAGAGCGAATCCAGCAGAACAACACCTACCCGTTTTCGCTGATCGTGACGGATCCGAAGATCAAGGTGCTGTACCTGGAAGGCGCGCCGCGCAGCGAATACAAGTTCCTCAAGCGCACGCTCGACATGGACCCGAACATCGAGCTGCTGTCGCTGGTGCAGACCCGCAAGGATATCTTCCTCAAGCAGGGCTCGACCGCCAGCACGGACGTTGAGATCTTTCCGACCGACATCGAG
Source organism: Planctomycetota bacterium (assembly GCA_035528775.1). Taxonomy (GTDB): domain Bacteria; phylum Planctomycetota; class PUPC01; order JABMSA01; family JABMSA01; genus DATKYA01. Next base: position 2,882 of record DATKYA010000623.1, read on the forward strand.
ACGCTGCGGAAGTTCGACGTGATCATCCTCGGGGACGTGGATGTGACGCTGTTTTCCCGCAAGCAGCTCGAGATGATCGAGCAGGTGGTGAAGGACAAGGCCGGTTTCCTGATGATGGGCGGGCAGTCGTCGTTCGGCCCGGGCGGCTACGCGGGGACACCGGTAGCAGACCTGCTCCCCGTGGAGATCGGCGGCCGGGGCGACAAGCAGTTCTCCGACCCCTTCATGCTCAAGCTCGCCGACGAAGGCAAGGTGCACCCGATCTTCCAGGGCACCGTGGAATTCTTCGACGGGCGCGACAAGACGTCCGTGCTGCCCGACCTCGCCGGCTGCACGGAGGTGCTGAGTGCGAAGCCGGCGGCGGTGGTGCTGGCGGTCGATCCCGACAAGATCGCCCACGACGGCAAGCCGCTGATCGTGGCCGCGGTGCAGCAGTACGGCACCGGCCGCACGATGGCGTTCACGGCGGATACCACGTGGCGGTGGTTCTTCCAGATGCGCAGCCTCGGCCGTGAAACGCCCTACGTGAAGTTCTGGGGGCAGACCGTCCGCTGGCTGGCCAACCAGGAAGTGAAGGAGCGCGAGCAGAAGCCCGGGATCACCGTCTTCACCGACAAGCGCAGCTACGAGCCGGGCGAGACGGTGCGGATGTTTGCCCGTGCCCGCGGCGAGGGCGGCCTTGCCAGCAACGACGCGATCATCCACGCGATCATCGACACGCCCGCCGGCTCGCAAACGCCCGTGCAACTCGCCTACGTGCCCGGCACCACCGGCGAGTACGAGGGCACGTTCGACCCGCCCGCTCCCGGGAAGTACGACGTATCGGTGACCGGCATGCTCAACCAGCAGCCGCTGGGCGAGAAGATCGCCCTCGATTTCCGCGTGGGCAGCCCGAACCTCGAGTTCGACCAGCTCGACCTCAACGAGCCCCTCCTGAAACGCATCGCGGCCGAGACCGGCGGCCGCTACTATTCGCTGATTCTCCTCGACGACCTGATCAAGAACCTGCAGACGAGCGAGCAGCAGAAACGCACGCAGCGGCAGGTTTCGCTGTGGGACGCGATCGTGATGCCGGTCGTCAACCTCACCCGCCCGATCGGTTTCATCCACAACAGCCTGAGCTTCCTGGCACGCGAGCCGCAGGGGATGTTCTTCGCGTTCCTGGTCCTCGTGACGGTGGAGTGGACGATCCGCAAGCGCAGGATGCTGTCGTAGGTTCACGCCATGAAACCATTGGCCTTCATTCTCGCGAGGCAGTCGAACATGCGGGGCAGCGGCACGGTGACCGAACTGCCCGAGCATCTGCGGCGCCTGCCCGGCACCGTCGAGCTTCACATCAGTGAATCCGTTCGGTCACAGCCGCCGCATTTCGGCCCCGAGATCGGCTTCGCCCACGCGATTGCGTCGGAGTTCCCGGGCCGCCGGATCATCCTCATCAAGCACGCGATGGGCGGGGCGTCGCTGCTCGATTGGGACCCCGACTGGACCTACGAGCGGGCGGCGATCACCGAAGGGCAGCAGATGGGGGCGCAGTTTCCGATCATGATCGATCTCGTTCGCGAGGTGACGCGCGGCCGGGAGGTCGAGTTTGCCGCGATCCTGTGGATGCAGGGCGAGCGCGACTCGCGCTTCCCCGAGGCTGCACGGCAGTACGAGGCGAACCTGCGCACGCTGATCGCGCGCTTCCGGC
>DATKYA010000624.1:0-6100 GCA_035528775.1 Planctomycetota bacterium
CGTCGCCGTAAGAAACTATCTCAAAACATCCAACACGATCATGTAGGGGCACACGGCGTGTGCCCCCGGGGCGGACGGCGTCCGCCCCTACATCGGGATCGCCTTTTGAGATAGTTTCTTGGTTTAGGAACTGCGAGCAAGAGGGAAGGAGGAAGAAGAAGAACAAGGAGGAGGAGGAGGAGGGAAGAAGGAACAAGGAACAGGGAGCAGGGAGGGCATGCTGCCCGCGATCATCATCGCTTTTCTTTTTGCGTTTCCCGGCATTTATGGTATAATAAGGTATTCACTGCGAGCCGATACTAGGGAGAATGCGGGCAGTTTTCCACGACGCCCGCGCGCGGTTCCGGCTTCGCGGATGAGCACTGAGACGCGGGCACAACTATCGGTTGCCCGCCACATGAAATCCCTGGCTTTTCAGGGAATCTTCCTGTCGGAGAGTTCGCTATGAAAAACGGAATCCACCCCGAATACAAGGAAACGACAATCACCTGCGGCTGCGGGGAGAAGATCACGACTCGTTCGACCAAGCAGCATATCGCGGTCGCAATCTGCTCGAAGTGCCACCCGTTCTTCACCGGCAAGCAGAAGTTCGTAGACACGGCGGGCCGCGTCGAGAAGTTCCAGCGCCGCTACGGCTGGGGCATCGAAAAGCAGGCCAAGCCGGAGGAAAAGCCCGCTGAAGAACAGGAAAAGAAGTAAGGCCATTGGCATGGCCGGCCGCATGGCCGCAGCCCGAAGCCTGTAGCCCAAAGCCCAACAACCCATGGTACAGCAATCCCTTCTGTCCAAACTCGAACCCATGGCCAAACGCTATGAGGAGCTTGAGAAGTTGCTGGCTGACCCCGAGGTCATCAGCAACCAGGGGATTTGCCGCGCCTATCTGAAGGAGCGGGGCAGGCTCAGCAAGTCGGCGGAGCGCTACAACCAGCTCAAGCGCATCATCGCACGCAAGGAGGAGGCACAAGCCCTCCTCGACGACCACGACGCCGACGAGGACTTGGCGACACTCGCAGGCGAGGAGTTGGCCCAGCTCGAAGTTCAGCAGGAAGCCCTGATCAAGGGGATCGAGGACATGGTGCTGGACGAGGAGGCCGATTCCGGGCGCGACGTGATCATGGAGATCAGGGCGGGCACGGGCGGCGAAGAAGCCGGCCTGTTCGCCGCCAGCCTGCTCCGGATGTACCTGCGATATGCCGAGCGCAAAGGATGGGCTGCCGATATACTCGAATCCCATCCGACCGAGCTCCAGGGAATCAAGGAAGTGGTGCTGTCGATCAGCGGCGAGAGCGTGTACAACCACCTGCAATATGAAAGCGGCGGCCATCGCGTGCAGCGGGTGCCGATGACGGAAGCCGGCGGCCGCATTCATACGTCGGCCTGCACCGTGGCAGTGATGCCCGAAGCCGAGGAGATCGACGTCTCGATCGATGAGAAGGACCTGGTCATCGAGTTCTACCGGTCGTCGGGGCCGGGCGGGCAGAACGTGAACAAGCTGAGCACGGCCGTGCGGATCACGCACGTGCCGACCGGCATCGTGGTGCCCTGCCAGGAGGAGCGGTCGCAGCACAAGAACCGTACGAAGGCAATGCGAATCCTCCGCGCGCGCGTCTACGAGGGCGTCCGCAGCAGGGCCGACGCCGAACGCAGTGCGCTCCGACGCGGCCTCATCGGGTCCGGCGATCGATCCGAGCGGATCCGAACATACAACTTTCCCCAAAACAGAGTGACCGATCACCGCATCAACTTCACGATCTACGACCTCGAGCACGTCATGCTCGGCGAGATCGATCCACTGATCGAGCGCCTCCTGCAGTATGACAGGGAGCTGAGGTTGAAGCAGGCGTGACCGCGCCCCCGCGGGGAGCCCCGCATGGCTTCCGAGAAATCCCAGTGGTCTGTTTTGGACTTGCTGAATTGGACTACGCAGTTCTTTGACAAGAAGAATATCGAATCGCCGAGATTGCAGGTGGAGTTGCTGCTCGCACACGTGCTGGGCTGGAAGCGCATCGACCTGTACACGCGGTTCGACCACGTGGTGCCGCCGGACAAGCTTGCCGAATTCAAGCAGCTCATCCTCCAGCGGGCGGAGCACACGCCGATCCAGTACATCCTGGGGACGTGCGAATTCCACTCGCTGGAATTCCGGGTGACGCCCGCCGTGCTCATCCCGCGGCCGGAAACGGAGCTCCTCGTGGAGGCGCTCATCGCCCGGGCCAAGGGTGTGACGGGGGCGAAAGTGCTCGACGTCGGCACCGGTAGCGGCTGCATTCCCGTCTCCGCGGCCAGGGATCTGCCGGAGGCGGAGTTTTGGGCGGTCGACATTTCGGCCGACGCCCTCGAGGTAGCCGCCGAAAACGCCAAGCGCCACGAGGTCGAGTCCCGCATCCGCTTCATCCAGGGCGATACCTTCGAGCCAGTGAGCGGGCTGACGTTCGACTTCATCGTCTCGAACCCGCCCTACATCAGCGAGGCCGAATGGCCGGATCTGATGCCGGAAGTGCGGGATCACGAGCCGCGCCAGGCACTGCTTGCCGGCCCCGACGGCTTGGACGCCTACCGCAGGATCATCCCTGGCGGCGCGGCGCACCTGGCCCCCAGCGGGAGAATGATCCTGGAAATGGGGGCTGGCCAAGCGGGCCGTATCCGGCAGATCGCCGCCGAAGCCAGCCTGCACGTCGACGAGATCATCCGCGATTTCGGGAAGATCGAGCGCGTGATCGTGATTTCTTCCGCCAATTCGCCAGTGGAACAGAAAGAAACTGCCGTGCCATGACGATATAGAAGAATGCAGGGTTCTGCAACATCAGATTCCTCACCATTCCGATTCGTCATGGAGGCCACGGATGGACAAGTTCATGGTTCGGGGCGGGCAGCGGCTGTGCGGCACGGTGCGTGTGAGCGGGTCCAAGAACGCCGCCCTGCCGATCATGGCGGCGGCAATCCTGGGCGACGGCCCATCGATCATCGAGGGCGTGCCGCGCCTTCGCGACGTCCGCACGATGCTGTCGATCCTCGCCGATCTGGGCGTGCAGGGGCAGCATCGGGAAGACGGCACCATCTGGCTGAACCCGACGGACAACACGCCGGTGCAGGCCAGCTACGAGAAGGTGAGCACGATGCGGGCGTCGATCTGCGTGCTGGGGCCGCTTCTGGCCAGGCGGCAGCGCGCGACCGTGTCGATGCCCGGCGGCTGCGTGATCGGCGTGCGGCCGATCGACCTACACCTCAAGGGCCTGCGGGCGCTCGGGGCGTCGATCAAGATCGAGCGCGGCTACGTGGTTGCGGAGGCCGAGCGGCTCGTCGGCACCGAGATGTACTTGGGCGGCACGTTCGGATCGTCCGTGCTGGCGACCGCCAACGTCATGATGGCGGCCGCGCTTGCCGAGGGCGTTACCGTGATCGATTGCGCGGCGTGCGAACCGGAGGTTGCGGACCTCGCCGCTTTCCTGACGGCCATGGGCGCCAAAATCACCGGGGCAGGCTCCCCCACCATCACCATCGAGGGTGTGAAGGAGCTGCACGGTGCGCGGCACCGCGTGGTGTCCGACCGCATCGAAGCCGGCACACTGATGATGGCCGCAGCAGGCACCGGGGGCGACGTGTTCATTGAAAACGTGAACTCCGGCCACTTGGGCGCCGTGATCGACAAGCTCCGCACGATGGGCGCCAGTATCGAGAAAAACAACGGTACACTGCACGTGAAGGCAACCCCGCCGTTGAAGGCTACCGATCTGACCACACTGCCCTACCCGGGAATGCCCACCGACCTGCAAGCCCAGTTCATGGCGGTGCTGACGGTGTCCGACGGTATCAGCGTGGTAACCGAGAAGGTGTTTCCCGACCGGTTCATGCACGCGGCCGAACTGGCCAGGATGGGGGCGGACATTACCAAGGAGGGCAGCTCGGCGATCATCCGCGGCGTGCACAGCCTCAGCGGCTCCCAGGTGATGGCAAGCGATCTTCGCGCCAGTGCGGCACTCGTCATCGCCGGCCTCGTGGCCAAGGGCGAGACCGAGATCCGCCGCGTCTACCACATCGATCGCGGTTACGAGCGCATCGAGGAACGCCTCAATCGCATCGGGGCCGACATCTTCCGGACGGTGGACGAGAAGGAGTAGGCTTGGGGCTTGCGGCTTGGGGCTTGGGGCCGAAGAGCCACGGCCCGGGCTTTGGGCATTGGGCATTGGGCTTTAGGCTGAAGAAGACCGAGCCCCCGTGCCATCGTCTCGTCCGCGCACCTTCGATATTCTTCTGACGCAGTTTTCGCAGGGGCAAACCCTGTATTGCTATTTCGAGGAGCCCTCGTCTTGCGCGCAAGGTTTCGCGCTGCAGTGGACCAAGTGGACCAAGTGGACCAAGTGGACCAAGTGGACCAAGTGGACCAAGTGGACCAAGTGGACGAAGCGAACTCAGTAGACGAAGTGGACTCAGTGGACGAAGTGGACGCACTGGACCTGAAGCGGCTTTCTTCGGCTCCTAGCCCGAGAGCCGCAAGCCCCAAAGCCCATAGCCCAAAGCCCATTATGTTTGAGACTATTACAAAAAGCCTTGACAACGTCTTCAAGAAGTTCCGGTCGAAAGGCGTATTGACCGAGGATAACATCAAGGAGGGCATGCGCGAGGTGCGCATGGCGTTGCTCGAGGCGGACGTGAACTTCCAGGTGGCGCGCGACTTCGTCAAGTCGGTCACCGACCGCGCGGTCGGCCACGACGTGATCAAGAGCGTCAGCCCCGGGCAGCAGATCGTCAAGATCGTGAACGACGAGCTGATCCGGCTGATGGGGCCGTCGGATGCCACCATCCCCTACAGTCCCAAGGGCGTGACGGTCATAATGCTGTGCGGCTTGCAGGGAAGCGGCAAGACGACGACCGCTGCCAAGCTGGCCAGCTACATCCGCAAGCAGAACCACCTGCCGATGATGGTAGCGGCGGACGTGCAGCGCCCGGCAGCCATCGAGCAGCTCAAGGTGCTCGGCCGGCAGATCGACATTCCGGTGTTCAGCGAGCCGACCTTCACGCCGCCCGCGATCTGCAAGATGGCCATCCGCAACGCCGAGCAGACGGGCCGCGACGTGGTGATCCTCGATACGGCCGGCCGCCTTCACATCGATGAAGCGCTGATGGCCGAGCTGCGGGAAGTTGACCAGAGGGCCAAGCCGCACGTCAAGCTGCTCGTGGCCGACTCGATGACCGGGCAGGACGCAGTGAACAGCGCCAAGGAGTTCAACGAGCAGCTCAACATCGACGGCGTGATTCTGACCAAACTCGACGGCGACGCACGCGGCGGCGCCGCACTCTCCATCAGGGCCGTCACCGGCAAGCCGATCAAGTTCATCGGCATCGGCGAGAAGCTCGACCGCCTCGAGGAATTCCACGCGTCCCGGATGGCCACGCGAATCCTGGGCATGGGCGACGTCGTCGGCTTCGTCGAGAAGGCCCAGGAGAACATCGACAAGGAGCAGGCCGAGGAGATGCAGAAGAAGCTCCTGAAGGGCAAGTTCACCTTCGATGACTTCTACGGCCAGCTCCAGCAGCTCAAGAAGATGGGCCCGCTGAAAGACCTGCTCGGAATGATCGGCATGGGCGGCACCGACCTCGAGGGCATGGACGAGAAGGAAATGCCGCGACTGGAAGCGGCGATCCTCTCCATGACCCCGTACGAACGCCGCCACCCGGAGGTCATCGACGGCAGCCGCCGCCTCCGCATCGCAAACGGGAGCGGCAACACCATCCAGGACGTGAACGCACTGCTGAAGCAGTTCAAGCAGATGCGCCAGATGATGAAGGGCTTTGGCAAGAAGAAAAAGCACGGCCGCGGCGGTATGCCCGGGCCGGGGCTCGGATTCCCGGGAATGGGATGATCGCGGAAACGATGAACGATGAACGATGAAGTTGCAGTTGATTCCTGTTCGGAGCTTTCCTCGTTCATCGTTCATCCTTCACCGTTTAGATGTCCACCACCCCTTTATGGAGGACCGAAGTTGGTCAGATTGCGTTTGACACGAATGGGCAAGAAGAACCGGCCATTCTACCGGCTGGCCGCACAGGATGCGTACGCCCAGCGGGATGGCCGCGCCATCGAGTACCTGGGCACCTACGA
>DATKYA010000625.1:0-2078 GCA_035528775.1 Planctomycetota bacterium
CTGGTGACGCTGTACGGTTTCGTGCGGTTCTGCCGGCGCTGGGTGGTGCCTGCGACCGTCGTGGCGCTGGGGATCGCTCTGGCAACGGTCTACCTGCGGTATCATTACGTGATCGACGTAGCCGCCGGTGCGGCGCTGGCCGGCCTGGCGATCTGGGCGGGCAACTGGTTCTATCGCATCTGGGGATCGCCGGCTCTGGAGGTCGCGGCCACGCGGAATACTGCAGGTGTGCTCCAACAACAACGTCATCCCTCCCGAGCCTGATCCATACCGCTCGGCCCGCCTGCTGCTCCTGCGGACGCTCCGGACGGAGCCGCTGCGCTCGAACATCGTGCTGGTGTCGATCCCGGTGCTGCTGGTGATCTTCACGTATTTCGGGTCGAACGACTTCGCCCGGCGGCATTTCTTCACGCCTGAAACTTACAGCGATCTGTACGGATTCATCTATCATCATCTGGGCGCGTTCGTGATTCTGGGGCTGTGCTCGGTGGTGCTGGGGAGCGTGCTGGGCTTCCGGCCGCGCGAGCTGGGGCTGGGCGCGGGCGACTGGCGGTTCGGCCTGAAGTTCTGCGCGATCGTCATCCCGCTGCTGGTGGCGCCCATCACGTTCGCGGGGTCGTTCTCGGCCGACGTGGTCCGCGAGTACCCGGTATCGAAGGAGGCGCTGCGGTCGGGCGGCGCGTTCGCGATGCACGTCGCCTTCTACCTGTGCTACTACGTGGGATGGGAGGTGTTTTTCCGCGGCTACGCGCTGTTCGGCCTGATTGAGCGGTTTGGGAAATGGGGCGCGATCCTGGTGCAGGTCATTCCGTCGACCGTGATCCACACGAGCATCGTGTGCGCGGGCAAGCCATTCGCCGAGACGATCGGCGCCGTGCCGGTGGGAATCCTGCTGGGCTGGCTGACCGTGCGGACGCGCTCGGTGTGGTACGCATTCGCCATCCATGCGGCGATCGGTGTGCTGACGGACGTGTGGATATTCAGCAAAGGATGATCCACAGATAATCCATCAGAGGATGATCCACAGATGACACAGATTTCACAGAGAAGAAGAGGGAGGAAGAGGAGATGAGGGGTCTCCGCTCCTTGTTCTCTGTTCCTTTCTTCTTCATCTGTGCAATCTGTGTCATCTGTGGATAGAAAAAAATGCTTGCCATCATCACCGGAGCAAACGGTTTCATCGGGTCGAACCTCGCTCGGCGGCTGACGTCGGACGGCTGGCGGGTGACGGGGATCGTGCGCAAGACGAGCGACCTGACCTTCCTGCACGGGATCGACCTTGAGCTGGTCGACACGGGCCTGAATGACGCCGGCGTGCTGGCGGGGACGTTTGCCGGTGCGGACGTCGTATTCCATTGCGCGGCCCGTGCGAGCGACTGGGGTTCGATGGAGATCTTCCGGCGGTCGAACGTCGACGCGACGAAGCACGTGATGGAAGCGGCGGCGAGCGCGGCGGTGCGGCGGGTCGTCTTCATCAGCTCGACCGTGGTCTACGGGTTCGGCGGGCACGTCGACACCGACGAGTCGGCCCCGAAGCGCCCGGAGCGGTTTCCCTACTGCCTCACAAAGCTGGAGGCGGAGCGGCTGGTGGAGCAGATGGCCCGCGGGCGCGGCGTGGAGTTTGCCATCATTCGCCCCGGCAACGTGTTTGGCCCGAACGACCGCATCACGATGATTCACCTGCTGGACTTCCTGGAGCGGGGGCGGTTCATCCACGTGAACGGCGGCCGCACGCTCACCTGCCCCACCTACGTGGAAAACCTGGTGGACGCGATCGTGCTGGCGGGGACGAAGCGAGAGGCGGCAAACGAGGACTTCATCGTCACCGACGGCCTGCGGATCACGTGGCGGGAATACATCGATGCGATCTGCGGAGTGCTTCGGGTTCGGCCGCCGAGGCTGAGCGTGCCGGCGGGGCCGGTGTATGCCTTGGCCGCGCTGATGGAATGGGCCTGGAAACGCGCCGGCGCCAAGGACGCGCCGATCATCACCCGTTACCGAATCGGGCAGGTCCGCCGAGACTACCATTTCTCGATCGAGAAGGCCAGGCGAGTGCTCGGGTTTGAGCCGAAGGTGGG
>DATKYA010000626.1:0-2241 GCA_035528775.1 Planctomycetota bacterium
ATAAACAGAGAGAGGACCGGCTGGCAAAGCTGGAGGAGCTTCGCAAACGCGGCGTCGAGCCGTACGGCAGGCGGTTCGCCACCACCGGATCTCTCAAGGAAATCGCGGACAGTTTCGTGGAAGGCGAGGGCGAGCCGGCCAAGCGCGTGGTCGCCGCCGGCAGGATCATCTCGCTGCGCCCGCACGGCAAGGCCGGTTTCCTCACACTGCGCGACTGGACCGGCCGCCTCCAGGTGTACGTCCGCAAGGACGTGGTGGGCGACGACACGTTCGAAATATTCAAGCTGCTGGACCTGGGCGACATCCTGGGTGCGGAAGGCGAGCTGCACAAGACCCGCACCGGCGAGATCACGGTTTTCGCCGAGAAGATCACGGTGCTGTCGAAATCCCTTCGCCCGCTGCCCGAGAAATTCCACGGACTGAAGGACGTCGAGATCCGTCAGCGCAAGCGATACCTCGACCTGATCTCGAACGACGAGTCGATGCAGGCGTTCCTGAAACGCACGAAGATCGTGCACACCATCAGGCAGTGGCTGGACGACCGCGGCTACGTGGAAGTGGAAACGCCGATGATGCACAGCATCGCCGGCGGCGCGACCGCCAAGCCGTTCACCACGCACCACAACGCCCTCAATCTCGACCTGTTCCTCCGCATCGCTCCCGAGCTGCACCTCAAGCGGCTGGTGGTGGGCGGGATGGACAAGATCTACGAGATCAACCGCAACTTCCGGAACGAGGGGATCGACTCCCGGCACAACCCCGAATTCACCATGATCGAGATCTACAGGGCCTACTCGGACTTCGCCGGGATGATCGAGCTGACGGAGCAGTTGGTCTCGCACGTGGTGGGGCAGGTGAACGGTTCGCTGCGGGTGGTGTATGGCGAGCAGACGCTCGATTTCACGCCGCGGTGGCGGCGCGCCCGCTACGCCGACCTGATCCGGGAGCACGCGGGAGCCGACATCGACGATGATGCCGCGGTGCGGGCGAAGGCGGCGGAGCTGAAGCTGGACCTCCCCGCGCGATCCGAAGGGCGTGACGCTGTAGGATCGGAATCCGCGTCCGCCCCTACGCACGACGAGATGGTGCATAAGCTGTTTGGCGAGTGTGTCGAGCCGAAACTGATTCAGCCGACGTTTGTGACGCATTTCCCGGCATCGATGTGCCCGCTGGCGAAAAGCGACCCCGACAACCCCAACGTTGCGCTGCGATTCGAGGTGATCGCGGCAACGATGGAGATCGTGAACGCATATTCCGAGTTGAACGACCCGATCGACCAGATGCAGCGGTTCGAGCGGCAGGCGTGCGACCGCAGCGGTCGCCGCGATGCGTCGAAGATCGACTATGATTTCGTGGAGGCGCTGGAGCATGGCCTTCCGCCCACGGGAGGCTTCGGGATGGGAATCGACAGGCTTGCGATGCTGCTGCTGAACAGGCAGTCGATCAGGGACGTGATCCTGTTCCCGCTATTAAGGCCGGAAACGGGGAAAACGAATGATGAATGATGGATGATGAGAGAAGAGGAAGCTATCCGCAGATTTCACAGATGAAGAGGGAAATCGAAATGCATTTTTCTCATCCTCTTTCTGATCTGCGTAATCTGCGAAATCTGCGGATGACTTCCCCTTCTTTCAGTATTCATCGTTCAGGAGCGGTTGAGTGCCTGATCAGAACAAGATAGACAAATCACGGGGAGCGCCGGATCGCGGCAAGGCCGGGCTTATCCGGTGGAACTACGCGGTTTCGACGCTGGCGGCTGCCGCGGCCGTGCTCGTGGTGTCGCGGTACCTGCCGTCGCGCCCGACGGTGGAGCTGCCGACGATCGGGCAGATGCTGGCGGGATTCGCGGCGGCGATGGCTGCCACGGGAGTGCTGTTCGGCTTCCGGCTGGAGGCGGTGACGCCGCGGTTCGCGCGGTTCATCGGCTGGGCCGTCCTGCTGTCGATCGCCATCGTCGGCTCGTTCGCGATGAGCGTGAGCGAGCAGTTCGGGCTGAGCGTGGGGCGGGTGACCGGCCTGGTGAGCGGCAAACCCGAGCACCTCGCGCTGGTGGAGGTCGCCCGGGCCGCCGCCGTGCTGGCCGCAATGTGCGTGGGCAGTGTGGCCGCGTTCATCTGGAGCACGATGCTCGAGCTCCACAAGTACCACACGTTCCTGTGCATCCGGCTGATGCGCGTGCGGATCATCAACTACCTCGTCACCCTGGCGGTGGCGGGCAGCGTGTTTGTGCTCATCGTGGTG
>DATKYA010000627.1:0-2947 GCA_035528775.1 Planctomycetota bacterium
CGGCAATGGTCGCGGCGGGCGAGCCGGTATCCGTACGGCTGACGCTCACGAACGCCCGCAAGCGCATCACGGTGTTCACAGTGGTCGCGTGCGACAACGCAACCGGCCCGGCGGCGGCGAAGCTGCCGGCGGTGACGGCCCTGCAGTTGCGGCCGGGCGTGCCGCAGGCAGTGAGCTATCGGTGCGTGTTCCCTCGACGCGGCGTGTACGGCTTCACGCACGTGCTGTTGAAATCGCGCTTCCCGTTCGGCCTGTTCGAGATGCAGTTCGAGCGGCCGCTGCCGGCCGAGATCGTGGTGCATCCGGCGATCGGGCGGATCAGGAGCCTGCCCAACGGCCACGCCGCGCTGGCCGGGCAGATCGAGCGGCCACGCAACACGCTGGGGCAGGACGAATTCTCGCATCTGCGCGACTACCGGCCCGACGACAATCCCCGGCGAATCCACTGGCGAACTTCCGCCCGGCTGCGCAAGCTGCACGTGATGGAATTCCAGGGGCTGCCGGCGCGTGCCGCCGAGATCGAGTTCGACGCGGGCGTCCCCGATGCGTCGGGCGAGCCTGGCTTCGAGCGAGCCGCCCGATTCGCCGCCACGCTCGCCGACCACCTGTCGTCGCAGGACTACAGCCTGCGGTTCATCCTCGACGACCGTGGGCAGATCGCGGGGCACGGCAGGCGCGTGCTGCCTGAAATCCTTGAGGGCTTGGCGCGCGTGCAGCCGCAGATTCGGCCGCGGCCGCTTGCGCTCTCGCCGAACGGCACGTCTGGCCTGAAAGTGCGAATCCTCTCCACCGGCAAGTGCAGCTTCTCCGATCACGTGTTCGTAGCGGCGGGGGCAGACCCGGAGCTTGATGCGTGGTACTGGGACAATGATCCGCGCCTCGCGAACGTGCAGCCGAATACGGATCATGTAGGGGCACACGGTGTGTGCCCCCGGGGCGGACGCCGTCCGCCCCTACATGACCCGCGGGCGGAGCAGGTGCCGCCGGGCGCGGCGGGAGGCGGAGCATGAATTTCGAGAAGGCACTGCGGCTGTCATTGTACTGCACGCTGGTGGCCGGGGCGCTGCTGATCTCGGTAGCCCAGCGGACGGCAGTGCACGCCATAATGGTGGGCGTGGCCTGCCTGCTGCACCACGTGGCAGTGTCGCGCCTGGGGAGCTTCGCCCTCTCGCGCAAGGCCGCCGCACTGCTGGCCGTGCTCGCCGTGGTATACACCGTCTACGATGTCTTCAACACCGAATATATCCTTTTCTCGGCCGCCAACTTCCTGATCATGCTCCAGATCATCAAGCTCTTCCAGAAGAAGATTCCGCGCGACTACAAGGAGATGTTCCTGATGAGCCTGGTGCTGGTGGGCGTGTCGGCGGTGATGACGGTAGATGTGGTTTTCGCGCCGGCATTCGTGCTGTACGTGGCGTCGGCGGTGTGGTCGCTGCTGCTGTTTACGATCAAGCAGGATTGCGAGGCCGGGAGCGTACAGCCGGTGCTGAGCAGGCGAACGATGGCGGCGGGGACCAAGCTGTTCGTCTGCTGCATCGGCGGCGCGGCGGTGATGTTCCTGCTGTTCCCCCGCATCGGGCCGTCGTTTTCGCAGTTGATCACTCCCACGCGAACGCTTGCCGGATTCAGCGAGCGGGTGCATCTGCGTGAGGCGGGAATGATCGAGCCGAACCCGCAGGTCGCGTTTCGGGCGGCGATCAGCGGGCCACGGGCGAGCAGCCTCAGCGAGGACCAGCTCCTGTGGCGCGGGCTGGCGCTCGACAACTTCAACGGCACCACGTGGAGTAACAGCACTCCCCGCAAGGGCCAGTACAGCTCGGTCAGGCTGCCGTTTTCCGGCCAGGAGGAAGATCCATCGCGGTCGATCACGCAGAAGATCGACATGATGCCGTCGGGGGCGGGCGTGTTTTTCGCGATCGGGCAAATCACGGGGATGAACATCATCAAGCCGCATCACATGCCCGTGCGGTTAGACAGGATGCACGAGACGTGGACGACGCCGCTGCCCGGCCCGGGCACGATCAGCTACCAGGCGCGGTCACAGCCGGGCCCGGATCACTCCGAGCTGGCGCAGGATCGCACGCCGGTGCCGCCGAGCATGTACGCCTGCACGCACCTGCCGAAGACCCCCGAGCGGATGATCCGCCTCGCTTTCGAGATAGCACCCGAGGCCACCTGTCCCACCATCCTTTCGAAGGTGGAGGCCGTGCAGCGATACCTGGAGCAAAACTACACCTACATCCCCGAGCTTCCGGGCGAGGTGGACGACCCGGTGGATCATTTCCTGTTCGTGAAGAAACGAGGGCACTGCGAGATCTTCGCGAGCGCGATGGCGGTGCTCCTGCGGTGCCGCGGCGTCGCCGCCAGGATAGTCAACGGCTACTACGGCGGACAGTGGAACGAATTCCTCAACGTCTACATCGTCCGCCAGACCAATGCGCATTCGTGGGTGGAAGTGTACTTCCCGGGCACGAAGCAGTGGGTGCAGTTCAACCCCAGCCCGCTGGATGCGAGCGTGACCGGCTATCACCAGGGCTGGCTGGCATACCTGAGGCGGATGCGGGACTTCATGAACGTCAAGTGGACGGACAACGTCATCTATTACGGGCAGCAGCACCAGACCAATCTCGCCCGGCGCGTCACGGCCATGCTGATAAACGCGATCGCGTGGCTGGGGAGTTCGCGCGGGGGGGCGGGGTTCGGCCTGATAGCAGCCCTGAAATGGCTGCTGCGCGCGGGCATCTGCGCGGCGATGCTGTGGCTGGGATGGCACGCGGCCCTGGCGCTGGCTGGGCTGCGCCGCAGGAAAACGCGAACAAAAGCATCCCTCGGCAGAACTAAATTCTACCGCGAGCTGCTGGCCCTGCTCGCGAAGCGCGGGCACCGGCGGCACCCGTCGCAGACGCCGCTCGAGTTTGCCCGGGCCGTCGTCGCCTGCGAAGGGCCC
>DATKYA010000628.1:0-4280 GCA_035528775.1 Planctomycetota bacterium
GTGCGTTCGGCCCCGCCAAGGGCGGATTCCACCCCGTGCTCGATTCGATGATCAAGGACGGCCACTTCTGGGGCGAAGCGCCGATCTACGCGCTGCACTACGACGTGCACGGCATGATCGCACTGGCCGAGGCCGCCCGCCGGTACGATGGCACCGACCTCTACGCGTACGTCTCGCCGAAGTCCGGCGCGTCCATCAAGAACATAATCGACGGCTACATCCTGATGGCATTCCCGTTGGAGCGCACCGGCATCAACGGCGGCTCGGTTCGCATGGCCACATTCGGCGACGGCTCCACCTGGTACGGCCAGACCGGCGAGATGGGCGATACGTTCCTGGTGAATCCCGTGAGCGGGAGGGAAACGGACGTGACGCTGTGCGGCGAGCTGGAGGCGGCCTACGCCCACTACAAGGACCCCGGCTACGCGTGGCTGCTGAGCCTGAATCCGAACCGCGACGCCCGCACCGTCTACGGCCGCACGCCGTGGAGCTACATCTCGCTCACGCACGGGGTGCCGCAACTGCCGGCCAATCCGACGCCCCCGCCCGCTCCGTGCGGCATCTATCCCAGCCAGGGGTTTGCCGTGCTGCGGGCAGACGAGTCGCCCGCATACTGGACCTCCGGCGGGCTTGCGGCGGTGATGCGGCTGGGAGCGGCCGTCGGCCACGGCCACGAAGACTACTACAGCATCGTGCTCCACGGCAAGGGTCGCCTGCTGTATCCCGACGTGAACGTGATCCAGTATGAGCCGACGTATTTGCAATGGACGCGCGAGGGAATCGGGCACAGCACGCTGATGATGGATGGCCGGTCGCCCCACGCGGGCGAGTTCACCACCCGCAGCGAGTTCACGCCCGAAACCAAGTTCTTCGCAGCCTCCGGCTCCGCGTTCGACGGCACGCACCAGACGCGGGCACTGCTGCTCACCAGGGAGTACCTTGCAGACGTTTTCCGCGTGGCCGACGACGCCGGCAAGGAGCACACGTACGAGTGGGTGCTCCACGGCATCGGCCGGTTGTACGAAGGCGATCCGGCTGCGTACCGGGCGTCGAACGAGTTGATTCCCAACTACTGGTGGATCGACAACGAGCGCTCGCGCACAGCCGACGGCACGTGGCAGGCCGACTGGGTGCAGCACGGCGGAGGCGTGACGCCCGGAGCACAGGCGTTCGGCAAGGAATGGTTCGAGCAAACCGTCGGTGTGCGAATGACCATGCTCGGGTCGCCCGGCACGCAAGTGTTCTGCGGCGACGGCCCGATGGTCGACGGCCCCCCGCACCACCGCGTGAACGGCAATCCCGAGGGCGCCATCCCCCTGGTGCTGGCCCGCCGGCGTGGGCCCTTCACCACATTCGCTGCCGTACACGAGCCGTACGAACAGAAACCGGCCATCCGCCGCGTGTCGCGGATCGCCGAGATCGACCGCGCCATCGGCATGCCCGACGGCTCCATCGGCATCGCAATCGAAGGGCAGGGATTCTCCGATCGCGTGCTGATGGCATTCGATGCCGCCAAGGACTGCACGCTCGCAGGAGGTGATGGAGAGTCGTTCGCCTTCCGCGACTACGGCTACATCCGGATCACAGGCAAGCAGGCAATCGTGCGGGGCAACGTGAGCGCGTTTCGACTGCGGACGGCCAACGCAGACGTGGCTGTCACATTGAACGGCAAGAAAGCGGCAATCAAGCGCGACGGCGAGTACATCGTGTTTGGAGCGCCACCCACTGCCACCGCCCAAGCCAAGCCCGAACCCGATGCTCCGGCCGAACGGCAAGCATGCCTCCATTATTACATCATGCCGGAGGAGATCCATCTTTCGGCCGGCGGCGAGTGTGCAGCGGAGCTGCGAATCCGCTGCGTGGGCCAAGGCCAGGCCACTGGCAAGTTCAAGTTGGTTGCACCAAGCGGCCTGTCGGTGGAACCGGCGGAGATTGGCGTGCCGGCAATGGCAGAAGGCGACGAAGCCGTGATGGCTTTCCGTGTGAAGGCCGCTGCCGAGGCCGCCCGACGACTGCATACAGTTCGCATCCAGCCGGCAGACGGCGCCCCCGCCGCCGAGTTCGCACTGCCCGTCTCCGTGGGCGTGGTGATGACGGAAGACCGCCTTCGCCCGCGGCTGGCGGAATACGTCGTCCGCGCGCCCGGCTACACGATGGGTGTCGACATGTTCAGCGGCGTATCGTACTATCTGCTGGACGCTGACGGCCACCGGCGGTTCGGCCGGCTGCACAACACCAATTTCATCTTCGGATTCCCCGGCATCATGCGCGACGGCAAGTGGTGCTTCTGCTACCGGCATCCGTGCCGGTTCATCTGGCGCGGAGGAAACACGCTCACCGTCGGCTGCGACGGCACCTATGGCGATCACGATGCCCGCCTGGGCTATACGTTCCTTGAGGACAGGATCGTCATCAAGCTGATCCCGCCCACTCGCGCGGACGTGGAGCACACGATGTGGCTGGGCAACTTCGACGCCCTCGGCTCGCCCCGCAGGGGCACGCTGCAGGCTCCGGGCGACCAGCCAGCGGCCGACTGGTACTTCTTCCCGCATCCGATCTTCAGGCAGGGCGTGCTGCTGACCGTGCCGCAGGGCACGGATCTCAAGCACGTCGGCACCGCTGTCAATCTGCCCGTGCGCACGGGGCAGGAGGTGACGCTGAGGTTTGCGGCGGAAGATGAATTGCCCGCGGAATGAAACGATAACGGCATGGATCCACATCCCCGCGTTTCATGCTTTAACGGCATGCCCGTTGTTGCTACAATAATCTATCATGAAATTCGTGGTCATCATGCTGATCTCGGTGCTGGCCGGTTGTGGAAGGCCGAACACAAGATTCGCCCCTACGGCGAGCGCACAGCAGGTCGCGCCAAACAATGATGCCGCGAAGGCAGGAGATCGGGAGGCGGATGCCAATGATGCCGGTGGGACGGGAAATCGGGCGGAGGCCCCGGTGCAGCCCGGCCCCGCAGGCAGGCAGGAGCCGGTCGGCAAGGATTTCGTTGACCTGACCATCGACGAGCCGCTCGGCGTTAACTGGGCACCGCAGATGATCCAGATGCAGGTGGTCTTTCCCAAGCCATGCCGGCAGGATTCGCTGGAGCTGTGGGATACCACGTCGGGAACGGCAGTGCCGGTGCAGGCGGCGGCTCCGCAGTACCGCAAGGGCAGGCTGGCCATGTGCTGGGTGTCGTTCATCACGGGGCTGTCGGCCTCGCAGGAGCTGACGCTGCGGCTCTACTACGACGATGAGAAGCCGAAGGAGGCCCGGAAGCAGAGGAAGCCCGGCCCGGTGTTTGCCCGGCCGCCGGGGCCGCTGCTCGTGCCGGAATCGGTGCTCGCGTCGATGCTGTCCACCGGCAGGGTTTCGGTGCGCGTGCTCACCGGCTCGGGCGAGGCGAAGAAGAATCCCATTCCCGCAGCGGACGCCCCGGCTCCTATCGGGTGCGTGCTGGGCGCGGACAACGTGTGGCGCGGCCGCGGGCAATTGCTGTCGCCCTTCAACGTGACGAAGTGGGAGACACGGATCCTGGACAGCGGGCCGGTGTTTGCTCGCGCGGAGATCCGCTACGAGTTCACCGGCAAGCATTCGTGCGCGTTCACAGTGGCCGCTGTTGCGGGTGCCGACTGGATCACGGTGGACGAACGGTTCAGCATGGGGGAGGGCAGTTGCTTCATTCTGCGGGCGCCCAACCGCGAGACGTCCGCGATCCCGGAGCGTGGGCGGCCGGAATCGGGGGCGTCGATCATCACGCGGCTCCCGGCCCACTCGCGGGCGGCCACGATCGCCGGCCTGCCTGCCCGGCGGTTCGAATCGGTGGCGGCGGCACGCGGCGGCGAGAAGGGCGAAGCGCACGACCTCTTCGCGATCTTCTCAGTCGCACCCGGCTCGTGGACGCCCGGCCGCGGATGCGAGATCAACTTCATCAGGCTTTCCGGCGGCCTGGCCTTTCATTTCCCGCTCGAGCAGGGAACCCGAAGCTGGGCCATCCTTGCGTCTACGCTGTCGGAGGGATCGACCCCATCGATCTACCGCGCGATCACGAGGGCGTCGGACCTGAGCCTCGATTCGGTGCTGAGGATGGACGTTCGGAAGCAGGAGGGCCTCGTGCTGCACAAGGACGAGCCGGTCGTGCCGCCCGAGCTGGCGTCGGCGGCGGACGCCGTGGCGTTTGCCGTGGGTGCTCTGCTCGACCAGGGCTTCAGCGGCCCGCCCGCGCAGGCATTGGACTACTCGCGGATCGCCCAGGCGGCGCGGACCTATGCCCGGCTGAGCAAGGA
>DATKYA010000629.1:0-3095 GCA_035528775.1 Planctomycetota bacterium
CCACCGCCCTGAAGGACGGTGCTATTACCGGCGGCGTGGCCGCCGGCAAGGCCCCTCAAGGGGCCTGGGGGCAGCCGGCAATTCGCGCCGGAAACCACGAAAACTTGACGCACCCGCCGGACTTGCGGACAGCCGCCAACCGGCTTCGGGTGCCGATCCATCATAATGTGCGGCAATCGCGACCTCTGTACAGAAGATGTCCGATTCAGCATGACTGTTTCCGCGACACGTGCTGCCGGCAAGACTCACACCGTTCGAGGCGCTCCGCGTTCGTTTCGGGGCTTTTTACTATTGACTACCCGCCGCCCTACCGATATAATTACTTGTGTCGCTTGAGGAAAACCAGCGTCCGACGTTTTCGCCGGGCGTGGTGGTAGCTCGTTTCATTGAGGAGTACATGATGACCAGGAAGACCGTTCTGTCGATCATCGCGGCTGTTCTTTTCCCCATGGCCGCTCTGTATGCCGCCGACGATAACACCGACGCCAAGGTGGCCGAAAGCATCAAGCAACTGGTGGATCCGAATGTCTCGTACATAGCTCCGAACGGCAAGAAGGCCGCGATCACGTTCCTCGCTCAGAATCCCGGGGCGGCGGCCATTCCGCTCGTCGACAAGCTCGAGGCCAGCAAGGACCCCCAGGAACGCCTGTGGGTGCTCCTCGCTCTCGCCGAGTTCAAGGACCTCTCGCTGCTGGAACCCATTGCCGACAAGTTCGCTGCCCTGGTTGATGACGGCAACTTCGGCGTGCAGTACTGGGGCATCAAGCTCGTCGGCCGGCTGAAGGCGAAGGATGCGGTGAAGCCTCTGATCGCGCTCACCGAGTCGAAGGACTACATCACGCGCCGTGAGGCGGCCCTCGCACTCGGCCAGATCAAGGATCCCGCGGCCAACCAAGCCGTCCTCAAGCTGCTCAAGGATGCCGAGCCGACCGTTCGCGCCGCCGCGGCCGATGCCATCGCTGCACTCGAAATCGCCGGTGTCAAAGCCCAGGTCATCCAGGCCCTTCAGGCCAAGGACGAGAAGGTCTTCGTCATGAAGAGCCTCGTCGCCGCCGCTGAAAAGGTCACCGGCGAACCCTTCGGTATCACCGCAAACGAGTGGACCGGCCACCCCAGCGTTTGGCAGAAGAAGGTGGACGCCTGGATCAAGAAGAACAAGTAGGCGCTGACACAGCCGCAGTATCGAATGAGGAATGAGGAATGAGGAGTCAGACACACGGTTCTCGCTGCAGACTGCAGGCTTCAGGGTCCGTGACATGACGATGGTTGAGCGACCCTGCAGCCTGAAGCCTGAGGCCTGAGGCCTGTGTCTCATTCCTCATTCCTCATTCTTCATTCACCGCTCATCATCCACCATTCCCCTGCGCGTTGACATCGGAGTGTCTTGATGGCAAAACGGGACTATTATGAAGTCCTCGGCGTGAATCGGGACGCCGGCGAGGAGGAGATCAAGAAGGCCTTCCGGAAGCTGGCCCTGAAGTACCACCCCGACAAGAATCCCGATAACCGCAAGGAAGCGGAAGGCAGGTTCAAGGAGGTGGCCGAGGCGTACGACGTTCTCAGCGACGCTCAGAAACGCCAGCAGTACGACCGCTTCGGCCACGAGGGCATGCGCGGGGCGGGCGTTCACACGTATAGCGATTTCTCGTTCGAGGACATCCTCCGGGCTTTCGGCTTCGGAGGCGACATTTTCGGCGAGGGGATGTTCGGCGACATCTTCGGCCGCGAGCGCGGAATACGCCGGGGCAGCGACATCGAGCACGTGCTCACGCTCGAATTCGAGGAGGCCGTGCTCGGCGCCGGAAAGAAGACGATCGAGGTACTCCGCCACGAGCACTGCCCGAGCTGCCAGGGCAGCGGGGCACGCGTTGGCACCAAGCCCGCTGCGTGCAGCTATTGCCGCGGGCGCGGCCAGGTGGAGCAGACCAGCGGCTTCTTCAGCATCCGCACCACCTGCCCCCGCTGCCGCGGACGCGGCGAGATCATCGAAAGCCCCTGCCCATCGTGCGACGGCGCCGGGCAAGTGCTCAAGAAGGTGGCGATCGACATCAACCTGCCCCCGGGCACACAGGATCAGGTGACCTATCGCCTGGCCGGCCAGGGCGAGCCGGGCCCCAACGGAGCCCCGCGCGGCGATCTCTACTGCCACATCCGGGTGAAGCCCCACAAGTTCTTCGAGCGGCGCGGCGACGACCTCTACTGCGTGGTGCCCATCTCGTTCACGCAGGCCGCCCTCGGCGCCAAGATCGACGTCCCGACCATCAACGCCAAGACCGCCACGCTCATCGTTCCCCGCGGCGCCCAGAGCGGCTCGCTGCTCAGCATGAAGGGCCTGGGCGTGCCAAAGCCCGGAGGGACTCGCGGCAACCAGATCGTCATGGTCGTCGTCGAAATACCCAAGAAGCTCACCCGCGAACAGGAAGAACTGCTCCGCAAATACGCCGAAACTGAAGATGTCAATCTGACCCCCCATCGGAAGACTTTCTTCGACAACCTGAAACGATACTTCAGCGAACAGGGAGAACAATGAAGGACGACGAACCCATCGAGAAGGATGTACGGGACGACGATACCGAAGCCCCTGACGATCTGGCCGGGGCACAGCCGGGTGAGGGCGAGCGCCCAGCCGCGCCTGCCGCGGAGGAAGCCGAAGATATCGATGAACTCCGCCAGAAGGCCAGGGAGCGCGACCAATACCTCGACCTGCTCCAGCGCACCACCGCCGACTTCCAGAACTATCAGAAGCGGATGCGCAAGGAGCGCGAGGCGCTGCGCCAGACAGCACTCCGCGACTTCATCGAGGCCCTGCTGCCCGCGATCGACAACCTCGACCACGCGATCGCGGCCGCGGAGAACTCGCTCGACAAGGCTCTACTTGAGGGCGTCAAGCTCGCGCGCGAAGAAATCCTGCGCGTCCTCGCCAACTTCGGCGTCACCCGTATGAGCACCGTTGGCGTCAAGTTCGACCCGAACCTCCACGAGGCCATAATGGTCGAGCAAACCGACGCCGTCCCTCACCAGACGGTAGTCGAAGAGCTGCGCCCCGGATACATGCTCGACGACAAGGTTGTCCGAGCCGCACAGGTGAAGGTGGC
>DATKYA010000630.1:0-4504 GCA_035528775.1 Planctomycetota bacterium
AATCGCCCGCCCTACGCAACCAGAAATAGGGCGGACGATTCCGGCGGCTCGGGTTGCGTCATGGTGCTGCATCCCGCATCGGTTCCCCGAGCCGCCGGAAGTCCGCCCCTACATGCGCGCAACAGGAAAATTACACACCCGACAGGCGGCAGTTTGCGGACGCTGGGCTGAGCCGGCACCATCGCGATGTCAATCAGTTAACGCCCGCTCATGTCTTTCACGAATCTGTCACCGATTTTTTCACCGGTTTTTGGCTTGACATTTGGAAAATAATTGTCATGAATACTATGGATAAGGCATCTCACGCCTACGCGGAACGTGCGGCATGGGAAGGCCCGGAGCCTGGGGGGGGTTCGCATATTGGAGGAAGGGGAGGTGACGGAGGCGGATCTTAGCAGGCTGGCACGTGTCTCTGGTACAGGCTGGCCGTCACGACGAACGGCCGGCCTCCGATCCTTGCAGCGTGTTTGGGGCAGGGGCAAGGTTTTTCCCTTGCAGCTCCTTTGTGACTGTTTCAATGGAAAAAGGAGGAACCTGATCATGAAGACAGTCGCTCGGATCATCGTGTTGGTCGTTGTTCTATCGGCAGTTACGACGTCGTATGGGGCAACGTGGTACGTTCGGGCGGGTTCCTCGGGCGATGGCTCGGCCGGCAATCCGTTCGGGAGGATCCAACTCGCCGTTACTGCGGCAGCCGGCGGCGATGCCATTCTGGTGGCCGCCGGAAGCTACGCGGAAAACCTGACCATCGACTCGAAGTCGATCGTCATCCAGGGTGGATGGGATTCCACCTTCGCCCTGCGGAACTGGAAAACCAACGTCACAACCATCAACGGCGGGCTGGCGGCGCCGTGCGTGAGCTACGCGAATTGCCCCGCCGGCGAGCTTTCCGGATTCGTCCTCACCAACGGCTGGGCCGCGGGCGCCTGGCCCAAGGTACGCGGCGGAGCCGTCGCCTGCGTCAACTCATCGCCCACCATCGCCAACAACACCATCACGGGCAACACGGCCACCTACGGCGCCGGCATCGCCTGCTACGATCACGCGTCGCCCGTGATCACCGGCAATACCATCAGGGGCAACACGTCGAAGTTCGGCGGCGGAGCCATCGACTGCTCCAGCGTCTCGTCGCCGATCATCATCAACAACACGATCAGTGCGAACACGGCAGGCTACGGCGGGGGCTTCCGCTGCGAATACACCTGCGGGCCCGTGATCATCAACAACACGATCGCCGGCAACACCGCGAGCTTCCGGGGCGGGGCAGTCTACGTGTCGTACTATTCGGCCGCCACGCTCACCAACTCGATCCTCTGGCAAAATGCAGCGCCCACCGGCCCTGAAATCTGCGTGTGGGTGCAGTCTACGCTCACGGTGCGCTACACCGACGTCCGCGGCAGCACCATGTCAGCCTACGCCGACGGCACGAGCACACTGATCTGGAGCGTGGGCAACATGAACCTCGATCCCCTCTTCGCGGATGCGGCGAACGGCGATTTCCACCCCAGGACCCGCCACGGCCGCTGGGACCCGTCCCTCGAAGCGTGGGTGTATGATACAGCCACCAGCATGACCATCGATTCCGGCGATCCGGCCGGGCCGTTCATGAACGAAGTGCCGCCCAACGGCAACTGCATCAACATGGGCGCCTTCGGCAACACGCCCGAAGCATCCAAGGGCGGCTGGTACCTCCTCGGCGATGCCGACCTCAACTGCACCATCGAGGTGGCCGACATGGTCTTCACCCGCGACAGGCTCATGCTCGATCCGGCCGTGGGCGACAACTGGCAGGCCGATGTGAACCGCGACGGGCGGATCAACATCCTTGACCTGCTCTACACGCGCAACCGTCTGGGGGCCACGTGCGCTCCCGGCACCGAGCCGGCCGCTCCGCCGAAGGCCGTCAGCTACGCCACCGACACCACGGTGGGCGGCGGCACGCTGGTCACCGCCGTCTCCGGCCGCGAACCCGGCCTGCTCATCCTCGAAGGCCCCGACGACCGCGGCGAGCCGCCCGGCCAGCAGATCGTCAGGATCGACGTCTACGGCGAAGACCTCATCGGCTTCGGCGGCGTGCAGACCTCGCTGAGCTTCACCGGCCTGCAGACCGGCGAGCGGCAGTTCCAGCTCCAGGGCGTCACCTTCAACAGCGCCATCCACGGCAGGTTCGACGTTGTCGACCTCCCCTCCGGCACCGCCGGGTTCGTCATTCTCAGCGGGGACGTCGACCTGCCGCAGAAGACGCTGCTCTACTCGCTCACCTACCAGCTCTCGGAGCCGGCGGACGACTACATCGCCGAGACCGCCGGTGACGCCGCCGCCGGCGGAAGCGACGATGAGGAAATCCCGCTCGACACGGTTGGCGGAATCATCAGCAGCGGCCCGGCCGACACCATCCCGCCCTCCATCGCGAGCGCCTGGGCTGAGCCGAACACGCTCGCCCGCGACAACAAAATGCACGACGTGGCAATCAACGCCATCGTGAACGACAACGCCGACCCCGCCCCCACGTGGCGCGTCGTGTCGGTCGTCAGCAACCAGCGGGCCGCCGCCGGCGCAACCGAGTGCCTGGTCACCGGCGACCACACGGTGAGGCTGCTGGGCATGTGCGCCAGCACGGGCATCGGCCGCACCTACACGATCACCATCGAGGCCACCGACGCCAGCGGCAACACGTCCACCGCGCTCGTGCTCGTCCTCGTGCCGAGAAGCAGCTCGATGATGCGGAGATGATCAACGGGCAAGAATGGCAGGTTTCGCGACAGCGGCGGAGCGCATGCAGGCCGAAAAGGGCTCCGCCGCTGCTCCATGCTGATCTCGAGCCGTGGCCGAAGTGGATGAGGTAGGGGCAGGTCGAGCGTCGGGCGGTTTTCGGTCCAGCGCGAGTTGCCTGCCCTATGGATACCGCGCCCCGTAGCGGCGCGCGCATCATTTCGTGCGCCGCGGCAGTTTGTGCAGATAGTAGTCGCGTTCGAGCTTTCCTGACGGACACAATGCCTTGACCGCAGCTTCCGCCGCGCGTGCCCAGCGAATCACTTTCAGGTAGTATCGCTCGTTATACAAGACGTAGGTGCCGTGGCCAGCGGCGACGACGTCCGGCCGCCAGTCGATGATCCGCCGGGCGCTCTCCACGAAGCCTTCCTCGAAAACCGACCCATTGAACGAGCTGAATCCCCCGGTGCCGTTCCACCGAGACGGCGGCTGGAAGTTGTCGCCCGCGAACAGCACCCTGCGGCCGGCGATGGTTGTCATCAGCGCGCAGTGCCACCAGGTCTGGCCGGGCAGCGGCGCGCAGCGGAAGCGGTATTCGTTCCACTGCCAGGTGCCGTCGCGCGGGAGGAGGTGATCGGCGACGATCGGCTCAGCGGGGAGCCAGGGTGCGTCGATCGCGCCGATCTCGCGGATCGGCTCGGCTACTTGCGGGTGCAGCCAGATCTGGGTGCCCTGCCGCGCCTTGAGCAGCGGGAGGCCGTCGGTGTGATCGAGGTGGAAGTGCGAGGCGGTCGCGGCGGTCACCGCGGGGTTGCCAAGCTCGGCGAGCAGGGGGTCGAGCAGGGCGATATCGGCGCGGGTTGGATCGATCACCATCGCATCGCCGCAGGCGGACCGGAGCAGGTAGCTGTTTGCGGCGAACTGGTAGAGGCCGGGGAGCACTTCGCGCGCTCCGCAGGGCAGGATGCGCGGGGTGAGGTAGTAGTCTCGTTCGCCGGCGCAGATGCTGCCCTTCGCGCGGTAGAGGGCGAGCAGGCGCGCGGCAAGCGTGCGGAGCATCGGGCGCACGCGTTGAGCCACCACGGGCCCGTGCGATGGGCACAGCAGATCGATGCCGATCGCGATCAGCCGCTGCACTCCTTCCCACGCCAGGAGCGCGCCGGAGCCGGTCCAGTGGTCCCACTCGAGGTGATACGGTTGCCAGATGGTGGAGCCGGCGTGGGCGGCGTCGCCGCAGAAGACGACCTGCCGGCCGCCCGCGTCGAGCAGGATGGAGACCGCGCCGGTGCCGTGGCCGGGGGTGTCGATGAACCGCGCGCGGGCCTGGCCCCAGAAGAGATCGGTCCAGCCGGCGATGTCGAAGGTGGCGGCCGGAAGGCCGCGGCGGAGCGGCAGGTAGCTGCGCGGCACGCCGCCGGCCCGGCGAGTCCGCCAGAACTCGTCGACGGCGGCAGGATCAAGCATGGGCTTCTCGCCCGCGGGCGCGTGGATCGCGAACGGCCAGTCGTCGCGCGCCAGCAATCCCTCGCACTGATCGGCGTGGTGATGCGTGATGAACACGTGCTCCAGCGGCGGCAGCTTCAGCCTGCGGAATGAGCTCAGCCAGCGGCCGGAGCCGAAGTCGATCGCGATCGTACCGCGGCCGTTCGTAATCGCGTAGACGTTGCAGGTGTCGTCAAACCGATAGACGCCGGGGAGGAGCTCGACTGGATGCACGGTGTTTTTGCCCTCATGAGGGATGAACCGGAAGCCGCGCGAGTGTGCGGGCCCCTGCCCCCTGGCGGCGAGCCAC
>DATKYA010000631.1:0-3381 GCA_035528775.1 Planctomycetota bacterium
CAGGGCCAGGACCTGGCAAGCATGGTGGGTTGTCCTTTCAGCGTCGGGAGGGATCGGATGTCAGCCAGGCAAGTAAACATGCTGGCGTTCTCCATGAACTTGCGGGTGAGTCAACCGAGTTCACATCATAGCAAAACGGCAAGCGGGTGCAAGAGGAAAAAGCCAGCAGTCAACAGTCAACGCCGGCCGGGCTGATCCGCATTGCGGCGCCGTTTCCGAAGCTGTTGTAGGCGGCGGTGCCGGTCTGCGCCCAGTGCTGAAACCGGGCGCCGTAGCTTTCGTTCGGATACAGCCCGTAGTATTCCTTCATCCTGTCGGCAGAGTCGCCGCCGTGGAGGATGCAGTCGGCGAGGGCCACCGTCAGCACCGTGTCGTCGGTGAAGGAACACCCGGGGGAAAACAGCGGGAACTCGGTGGTCTTGATGTTGTTGAACTCGTAAATGGAACCGATGATGTCGCCTGCGATTGCTCCGAGCATGGCGCGTCTCCTTGCACGGTGGATGCATTGTGCGGCGGGCCGGCGATGGGTAGGGTGAGGGGGCGGATGTCCTCCCACCCGTATGCGACTTCCACCAGGCTATCGCCGCCGATGACGATTTCCTTCTCGCCGATGTAGCGCCCGCCGAGGCTTTCGTAGAAGCCGCGGCAGGGATTGTCCTTGAGTGCCCAGATCAGCATGGATGAGAATCCGCAGTCGAGCAGGGCAGCCGCCACTGCCGCGACAAGCGCCCCGCCGATCCCGCGCCGCTGATGCTCTTCGAGCACGTACAGCGCATAGATCTCGCCGCCGAAAACGGGATTGCCGGAGCGTTCGGGTCCGCCGCGGGCGAATCCGACGATTCCTGCCGCATCGTCTTCCGCCACGGAGGTCCAGCATTTTCGCCCCTGGTCGGCAGTGGCCTCACGATGATTCCTCTCGCATCGCTGCACCGACATGTTGGCCAGCACGTCGTCGCGCACGATCCCTGCGTAGGCCGTGCGCCACGTGCCGACGTGCACGCGGGCTATGGCGGGGGCATCGGCGGGGGATGCTTTGCGAATCACCATCGGGCTGACCATCTCCTGTCCTGCCATCGGAACACGTGATCTTAGCGAGGTGGTTCGAGGCGTTCAAGTGCAAAAACCAAAGACCGAAAAACCAAAGACTGCATCCGCTCCCGGCGCGGCAGATAATCACAGAATGAGGGGGAACACAAGGTTCGCCCCCACCATACCCCGGCGCACATACTGCCGGCGGCCCGTGTGCGGGTGCAGCGGAAGGAGCGGCGCGACTATATGAACCTCAAGCGCATCAATCATCCCCTCACATACATCATCGCAGCGGCGCTCGTGATCGGGATCGCGGGGGCGTTCTGGTATCTGTCGCGCGAGACGGTGCCGCTGCCGCAGCCGGCGGAAACGTCGCCCATGGCGTACGACTTCTCCCTTCCGGCTACCGATGGAACTGCCGTGCGGCTGTCGGATTTCCGCGGCAAGGTGGTGCTTATCAGCCTGTGGCAGCCGGATTGCGAGAGCTGTGACGATGAGATACAGGCGCTGGTGCGCCTGCACAAGGTGTACACGCCCCGGCTGGCCGTGATAGTGATCGCCGTGAACACCGATGCGAAGACCGCGCGCGACCAGCTTGCGCCGATGGAACCGGATTTCCCGGTGCTGATAGCGGATGAGACCATCGCGGCGAACTACCCCGGCGAGGTGATGCCGAGGTCGTACCTGATTGACCAGGAGGGGCGCTTGCGGGCGGCGGTACTGAAGCACCCACGCTCGCCGTACGATTATTTCCAACGGTTGGTGATGTTCATCATTGCATCGTAGGGCTGCGAGGGCGAATACAAGGTTTGCCTACGATCCCTTCGGTATGCTGCCATCCATTGTCAGGTGTCGTACGGGCCACGCGGCACGTGCGCGATGCATTCGATTTCGACGAGGCCGTTCTTGGGCAGCTTGGCGACTTCAACGGTTGCTCGAGCGGGCGCGGCATCGCCGAAAAACTCGGCATAGACCGTGTTCATCTCCGCAAACTGCCCCAGGTCAGTCATGTAGACCGTCGTTTTGACCACGTCGTTGACGGTCACGCCGGCGGCAGCGAGCACTTCGCGGAGGTTCTGGAGCACGCGGCGCGTCTGCTCGGCCACGCCGCCCTCGATCATCCGCCCCGTCTGCGGATCGATCGGAATCTGCCCGGATGCGAATACCCAGCCATCGACCTTGACCGCCTGCGAGTATGGCCCTACGGGAGCGGGTGCGTTTTGCGTCAGGATGATTTCCTTCATAATGCCTCCTGTGCTGGTTGACTGGTGCAGCCGGTGGTGCTGCCGTCAAGCGGGCGTGCTGGTTTCCCACAGCGTTGCGCCCAGCCCGCCGAGTTGCTCCACGATCTGGTATTCCGTGAGGTCGTAGTGGAGGGGCGTGACGGACACGTAGCCGTTGCGCACGGCATTGACGTCGGTGCCGGGCAGGTTGTCGGTGTCGTCGATGCGGCCGCTGATCCAGTAGTACACTTGGCCGCGAGGGTCATATCGTTTCTCGAATTTCTCGTCGTAGCCTGCCCGGCTCATGCGGGTGATGGCCACGCCCTTGATCTTGTCGGCCGGCAGGGCGGGGATGTTGACGTTCAGAAGCGTACCGCGGGGCAGGGGCTTGTCCTTGAAGAAATCATAGACCTGCCGGGCCATCCTGGCAGCTTCATCGAAGTCGGGATTCTCGCCGTGATCGAGCGAAAAGGCGAACGACGGCAGGCCGAACATCGCGCCCTCGAGCGCCCCGGCCACGGTACCCGAGTAGAAAACGTTCACCCCCAGGTTGGCTCCGTAGTTGATGCCGGTGAGCACTGCCGCCGGCGGCTGCTCCATCAACTCCCGGATGGCAATCTTCACGCAGTCGGCGGGCGAGCCGTTCACCGTGAAGCCGAAGAATTCATTCTTCTGCTGCAGCCTGCGCACGCGAAGCGGCAGGTGCAGCGTGATCGAATGGGCGGCCCCGCTCTGCTCCATATCCGGGGCAACAACGGTCACATCTTCCACGTCTCGCAGGGCGTCACGCAGGGCCGACAGCCCCAAAGCGAATATGCCGTCATCGTTGCTGAGCAGTATCATCTCCCACCGTCCTTGTGTCAATCGGGCCAACCGGCGTGCTGCAGCGTACCGGGCCGGAATGCGTCAGAGCAGTCAATGGCATTCTCAGGCCAAACGAGCCGGCACAACTGATTATCGGTTGCTCTGGTGATGTTCCACGTTCGATATCGAAAACTGCCGGCAGCCAGGAGGAAACCCGCCGGTACGCGTCAACGGACGATTCTATCACGAACGGAGGTGATTTTCGAGCAATAAAGCGGGCCCCCACGCACGAAGTGCAGCACCGTCTGGAGGAAAGCCGTGAGAA
>DATKYA010000632.1:0-5720 GCA_035528775.1 Planctomycetota bacterium
GGCGGAATATCGCGTCATGCCCGGCTTGCTGCCGGTGATCTGGATACATCCTGAGGGTGCCGAATCGACAGTGAGGGTCTGCGATTTCGTGACTCTCGCCACAAAAGCGTCACGTGCGCCATTGAAACTGGTGTCGTATCCGCCGGAAGCCCAAACGGCAGATTCGGTCATTCCACCCACTGTTATATTGCCCACGGTGTCGACTACTATACCATAGCCTATTTCATTGAGCCCTCCTCCCAGGAAAGACGACCAGATGTGTGCACCTTGGGAACTGAGCTTCGCGACGAAGGCATCCGTCCCCCCATTGAAGGTTGTGTCAAAGCCGCCGGAAACCCAATTGCCGGATGCCCCCACCCATCCGGCTGATCCGGTTACCAGCACATTGCCGGAGGCCTCCACGGCGATGCCGTAACCGCTATCGCCGTAGGTTCCCCCAAGATAAGTGCACCAGAGGTGTTCTCCCTCTGATGAAATCTTTGCCACAAAGGCGTCACGGAATCCATTGAAACTGGTGTCGAAGCCGCCCGCGACCCAATCGCTTGAGTCAGTGTTTCCGGTGACGAGTACATTACCCGATGCGTCCACGGCTACAGCATTGCCCACGTCCTCTCCGCTCCCCCCGAGATATGTTGACCAGACATGCACTCCTGAGGCAGTGAGCTTTATCACAAAGACGTCATAGCTGCCACCGTTATAGCTGGTGTCGAAGCCGTTGGATATCCATGGCCATCCGGTGAATGAAGTGCGCCCCGTCACTATTACGTTGCCCGAGACGTCCGTGGCCACGCTCCGGCCCCTCTCTTCACCGCTACTCCCAAGGTAGGTTGACCATAGGTGCGCCCCTGTAGGGCTCAGTTTGACCAAGAATCCGTCAACGCCGTAGCGGCTGCTATCGAAGCCTCCCGAGATCCAGCCGCTGGAATGAGTCTCGCCGGTCACGAACACATTCTGCGATGCGTCCACGGCCACGCCATGGCCCGCGTCGTCAGCGTTACCACCCAGGTAGGTTGACCAGAGGTGAGTCCCGGCGGGGCCGAGCTTGACCACAAAGGCGTCCCAGATGCCGTAATTGTAGGCAGTGTCGTAACCGCCGGATACCCAACCACTGGAGTTTGTGTATCCGGTGGCCACCACATTGTTCGCGGAGTCTACGGCCACGCACATCCCGTAATCATCATTATCTCCCCCCAGGTAAGTTGACCAGAGATGCTGCCCGGAAGGGCTGAGCTTGGCAGCAAAAGCGTCACAACCATTCATCTGGATGTCGAATCCGCCGGACACCCAGCCGCTGGAGCCCGTGTATCCGGTAACCGCCACGTTGCCACCGGAATCCAGTGCCACGCCATAGATGTATTCAGTCCCGCTTCCCCCCAAATACGTCGACCATGCCACCTCCGGATCAATGACAAGCTCCACCCCCGCCTCCACCTCCGCATCGATCTCGAACGCATACGTCAGCTTGTCGATCAGCACGAATCGTCCCGGCAGGTTGACCCGCTTGCCGGCGATCTGCTGGTAGATGACGGGGGCGTCGTCGGTCAGGCTGCCCCAGCCGTCGCCAACGTCGACGATCAGCGAGCCGTCCTTGGCGAGCGAGAGCCCGGCGATGCCGGTGTAGCGGATGCGGATCTGGCGCCAGTCTGCGCCCGGGGCGACGTGGAATTCGTATTTGAGGTTCGAGCGGCGGCCCCAGGTGTGGAGGTCGATGCCGTCGTAGAGGCCTTCGTAGACGACGACGCCGAACGTGGGCACGTTCTCACGCCATCTGCTGTGATCGGCGCCCAGGCAGTAGTTGATTTTCGTTTCGAGCAATTGGAGGCCGACGGGCCTGATTTGGCGGGCGCCGGGGAATGAGGCGGAGAAGGTGTAGGGGCGGACGGCGTCCGCCCTGGGGCACACACCGTGTGCCCCTGCAATGTCGCCATGCGCCGTGTAGGGGCGGACGGCGTCCGCCCCAGGGCACACACCGTGTGCCCCTACAATGTCACCGTGTGCCCCTACGCGTTGGAAGACCTGGAACACCGGCCCGCTCGTGGTGTGGAATACGTTCGCGCCGCTGCCGTTGAAGACGTAGCGGATGGATGGATCGTCGACCTGGCCGGTGTTCTCGATGAACGCGGCGGGTGCGGCGGCGAACAGTTGGAGAGCTTTCGCGCGGGCAGGGCCGTCGAGCTTTCCTCCCGCGAGCACGTCTGCCTGCGCTATGCCGAGAACTGCCGATGCGAGAACGGCCAATCCTGTGACAATGGACATTCCCCTCATGATCCATCTCCCATCAAATCTGGCCTCTACGAATCCTGGCAAAGGTGGGCCGGCCCCGGAACGACAGGTCGCCTCCACCGAACAATCCGATGTCCGACAGAACCTCCGGTAGCGGGCAGCCGGCTCGGACGCCAATGAGACGGAAATGACGGGATGTGTCTCGGTGCTGCCCCTGTATGTAGAGTGTACACCATGAATCGCAGGATGTCAAGAAAAAGTTTGGGAGAATTCGGGAGGGTTCCGCGCCACCTTGCGTGCTCAGACCAGCATCCTGATCACAAACGGCAGGATGATCGCCGTCACCAGGCCGTTGAGCGTCATGGAATGCCGCTCATGGCGCCGGCAAGCTCGTCGTCGCGGAGCATGCGGGCGGTGCCGATGCCGTGCGACGCGGTGCCGACGGCCAGCCCTACTGCGAACGGGCCGCGCACGCCGGCCGCGATGGCCGCCAGGTTGTGCCGCACCTTCTCGATCGAGCGATACAGCGGCACCGCCAGCGCCACCACCGCCGGCCCGAGCAGGAACGTGAGGTACCGGCCACTGACGCTGTAGGTGCGCTCGTAGTCGAGCCCGCCCGCCGTCAGCAGCAGGATGATCGCCGCCACCGAGATCAACACGGGGTCGGCCATCGGCGTGCCGGCCGCGGCGCGGATACGCCGGGCGACCAGCCAGATCGCCAGCGTGGTGAAAATGCCGAACAGCGGTGTGGAAACGAGTGAATCCATCATGGGCTTTGGGCTAGGTGTTTTGGGGTTCGGGCCGTCTGAAAGTGGCTGGCAACCTCGAGTGCTTGGATGTAGGAAATTCCCCCGATTCACACTGAACCCGTTCAGCTAGTTGCCGAAACTTCCGGTTGGATGGAGCGTCTCTTCGTTGCTCCCCGTTCGGGGCGGGCATGTGTGTGAGCATATTCCTCCGAAAGGGCGAAAAACAATGGCAATTGCAGGGAAATCGATAGCAAGGGCAGCGAGAGCCCTTGGCAAGGTCGTGCCGGGCTGGCTGAAGGCGAGGGTCCACGCCGAAGCTTCGAGCATCCTCAACTTCGTTCGGTTTGCGGCGAATCATGTCGGTTCATCGGAAAAAGTTCTTGACGCGGGAGCCGGCATGTGCCCGTACAAGCCGTATTTCTCGCACGCCATTTACGAGTCAACTGATTTCCCGGACATTTTCTCGAAGCACGCGAAAGACAACCACACCTTCATCTGCAGCCTTGACAATATCCCCAAGCCTGAACGCGAATACGACGCCATCCTCTGCACACAGGTCCTGGAGCACGTCGAGTATCCGCAGAAGGTGATCAGCGAGTTCTACCGCGTACTCAAACCCGGCGGCAAGCTGTTTCTGACGGCGCCGCAGGGATGGGGCATCCACGGAGCCCCCTACCATTTCTTCAATTTCACGCAATACGGCCTCCGATCTCTCTTCGAGAACGCCAGCTTCCACGTGGAGTTCATAAAACCACGCGGAGGGATATTCTGGTACCTGGGAAACAGGATCCGGAAACTGCCGCCTTACCTCCTCACTCAGTACCTGTTTCGCAAGGTGAATGACAGGATCGTTCTCAAGCCCAGCCCCATGGCCATTGTCGTTGCCGCTCTTTACCTGTTGGCGACTCCTTTCTGCGGGCTCCTGTTTCCGCTTGCCTGTTATTACCTCGACCGGCTTGACAAGGCTCGCGACTACACCCTCGGCTATTCCTGCTTCTGCACCAAATCTGCAGAAGCATGACTGTTGAAACCTACGGCCGCCGAAAGCCATCCTTTTTCTTCTCCAGCGCCTTCGCCACGAGGCCCGTCACGAGCAGCACGGCGATTGTGCCGCCAAACAGGCCACCGTGATCGGAAGCGCCTCGCGGCCGATCAGCCCGAAGTGAAGCATCACCCCCACGCCGGGCGCCACGAAGAACAGCCCCAGTTCCGACAGCAACAGGTCGGCCGCCCGCTCCACGTGCCGGAGTTTCATATGCCGGCCGCCACCATGCCGATCACGTTGCCGGGGATGGGGAATCCGAGCCGCTTGAGCGACCATGAGATCGCCTCGCCCGTGAGCAGGAACCCAAGCAGGACGGCGAAGGAGGCCAAGGCGCCATTCAGTTTGTCTGAAACTTTATTTGCGTTACTCATCGAGTACTCGTTTCGTGCGGCGAAAACGTCCGTGAAACCGGCTCACTTTCCTCCCGGCGGCCTCTTCCCCCGCAGCAGCGCTTCCTCGAACCAGTTCAGCGGCTTGCCCGCCGGCTTCTTCGGCTCCGGCTTTCCCCTCGGCTCGGGCTTCCTGCCGGCCTCGGGCTTTCGCGCGGCAGGGGCAACGCCTTCGGGCGGGGCGGACTTCATCGACAGGGCGATCCGCTTGCGAGCCAGATCGACCTCCAGCACCGTCACCATCACCTTCTGGTGCACCTTCACCACGTCCCCCGGGTTCTTCACAAACCTGTCGGCGAGCTGGCTGATATGCACCAGGCCGTCCTGGTGGACGCCGATATCCACGAACGCCCCGAATGCGGTGACGTTGGTGACCACGCCGGGCAGCCGCATGCCGGGCTTGACGTCCTCGATGGCGTTCACACCTTCGGCAAAGCTGAACGCCTCGAACTTCTGCCGCGGGTCGCGCCCCGGCTTCGCCAGCTCCGCCATGATGTCGGTGAGCGTAGGCAGCCCGGCCTTCTCGGTCACGTAGCGGTTGAGGTCGATCTTGCGGCGGAGGCTCTCGTCGCGCATCAGGTCGCCCACGGTGCAGCCGAGGTCGGCGGCCATTTTCTCGACGATGCCGTAGCTCTCGGGGTGAACGGCGCTGGCATCGAGCGGGTGCTCGGCGTCGCGCACGCGCAGGAAGCCCGCCGCCTGCTCGAACGCCTTCGGCCCCAGCCGCTGCACCTTGCGAAGCTGCGCACGCGAGCCGAACGCACCGTTCTCGTCGCGATGCTTCACGATGTTCCCCGCGAGCTGCGGCCCCAGGCCCGACACGTACGTGAGCAACTGCTTGCTCGCCGTGTTCACCTCCACGCCCACGGCGTTCACACAGCTCGACACCACGTCGTCCAGGCTGCGCTTCAGGTCGGCCTGGTCAACGTCGTGCTGATACTGGCCAACGCCGATCGACTTCGGGTCGATCTTCACCAGCTCGGCGAGCGGATCCATCAGCCGCCGGCCGATCGATACCGATCCCCGCACGGTCACGTCCTGGTCGGGGAATTCCTCGCGTGCCGCTTCCGACGCCGAGTAGACCGACGCCCCGCTCTCGTTCACCATCACCACGATCGGCTTGCCGGGGAGGTCGAGCTTGCGGATGAACAGCTCGGTCTCGCGGCCGGCGGTGCCGTTGCCGATGGCGGTGGCTTCGATCTTGAAGCGCTCGCACAGCGCGGCTACGGTCCTTGCGGCTTCGGCCGCGCCCTTCTCGGAATGCGTGGGGTAGATCGTCTCGTAGTGCAGCAGCTTGCCCTGCGCGTCGAGGCA
>DATKYA010000633.1:0-9684 GCA_035528775.1 Planctomycetota bacterium
CGAGCTCCGCCAGTATCCGCTCCACGGCCACGATGCCGCCGTGGCAGTTGATTTCCACGACTCCCCATTCAGGCCGCGGATCCACCACCGCCACGAGCACTTCGTCGAGCGGCTCGCCGCCCTTCATCAGGTGTCCGTAGAGGAGCTGTCCCGCGGTCTGCGCAAGCTCGACCGGGCGCCTGCCGCGGAACATCGATTGCGCGAGCGAGACGGCCCCCGGCCCGGCAACGCGGATGACGCCGATTCCGCCCTCGCCGGGAGGAGTGAGGAGGGAAGCCGTTGTTGGGGGTTGGGCGTTGGGCATTGGGCTTTGGGCTTTGGGGTGAAGAGGAACGACGAACACTGAACACTGAACACTGAACATCGAACACTGAACATTGAACACCGAAGACGGAGGCCGGTGTTTCAATGGAATGCTATTCGTTGAGCGTTCGTTCCTCCTCTTCCATTGAATGTTGCATGTTCACCTTCAAATTTTGAGTCTTCCTCTTCCTTCGATGTTCAATGTTCGATGTTCAGTGTTCAATGTTCAATGTTTCTTCTCCTCTTCTTTCTTCTTTCCCATCATCCCATCATCTCATCATCCCATCGTCTACGACCTTCTGTTTTTCCTGTGCTCGGAGCATGCGCTTCCAAGCCTGGTGGATTCCTTCGAGGGTGAGTGACGGGATGATCTCGTCGACGGTGTGGCACTGGGCGGCGACGTGGCGGCTGTCGCCCCCGGTGGCGTAGACGGTGAACTTGGAGGTCGTCTCGGCCTCGATGTTTTCGACGATGCGGTCGACGAGCCCGGGAAGCCCGCCGACGACGCCGGCGAGGATGGCATCGACGGTGTTGCGGCCGAAACCGGACGGCGGTTCGTCGATCTCGACGCGCGGGAGGAGTGCGGTCTTTTCGTGGAGCGCGGCCAGGCAGGTGCTCACGCCGGGCGCGATGGCGCCCCCGAGGAACTCGCCGGTATCGGAGATGACGTCGAACGCGATCGCCGTGCCGAAGTCGACGACGATGACGTGCTCGCGTGCCCGCTGGAATCCGGCGATGGCGTT
Organism: Planctomycetota bacterium; assembly: GCA_035528775.1. Taxonomy (GTDB): domain Bacteria; phylum Planctomycetota; class PUPC01; order JABMSA01; family JABMSA01; genus DATKYA01. The sequence goes on from DATKYA010000633.1 coordinate 1,047, forward strand.
GGCGAGGCGGTCGGCGCCGACCTTCTCCGGCTGCTCGCAGCGGATCGTCACCCCGGCGGGCAGGTCCTTGCCGAGGAAGGCAAGCGGGATGCCGAAAACGTCGCGAACGGCCTGCCGCAGCGGTTCGTCCTGGGCCGGGCGAACGGAGCTTGCGCCGGCGGCGGCAGGCTTGTCAAACTGCCGCAGCTTCGGCACAAGCGAAGCCGCGTCCGCCGCCGATGTCGTCATCGTCAGCCGTCCGCGATCGAAATACCCCGCCTTGATGCTCGTGTTCCCTACGTCGAATGCGAGGAAGGTATCCATAAACATATTGTAGGAGAGAACGGGGGAAAAATCAATGATGCGGGCCCGACCGTGCAGGCGTCGGGTGGGAGACTCGCGAAAGACCATGGAAGCGAATGAAGGGCCGATGCGGCTTGCCGCGCGCCCGCCTGCGGCTGGGCTGATGCCGGATGAAAGCTGTTTACTTGCGTGAGCGTTTGCATTATAATGGACTAATGTCGGAATTCACCTCGTCCCTTGCAGTTCCGATTCCGGATTTTGAGCCATGTATTTCCGGACGCAAGAGGCTAAACATTTACCCGAACGTGTCGAAAGATTATGATGGGCGACGCGCCCATTGAGGGGGCGGTTTTCACCATGGCGGACGGCAAGCTTCGGGCCCTGTGGCAATGGCTGAGCACCTACGGCAAGACTATCCTCATCACGGCTGTGGTGGTCTTCTTCATCCGGTGGAAGGTTGTGGAGCCTTTCTACATCCCTTCGTCGTCGATGGAACCCACCCTCAAGCGGCTTGACCGAATCCTGGTGAACAAGCTGAAGTACCGGATCGAGCGGCCGCAGCGATGGGACGTGTTGGTGTTCAAGGACCCCCAGGACCACCGACGCAATTTCATCAAGCGAATCGTCGGTCTTCCCGGCGAGACCCTCTCGATCCAGGATGGCGAGATTTACGTTAACGGCGTGAGGCAGGAAAAACCAGACCCCCTCAAGTCGATCTTCTACACCGATATCGGCCGCTGGGGAACGCTGGAGCCGGTGCATATCCCGGACGGATGCTATTTCGTGCTGGGAGACAACAGCGAACGGAGCCTGGACAGCAGGTTGTGGAAGGGCCCGTTCGTGACCGAGGCGGAAATCGTCGGAGAAGCAGTGACCGTAATCTGGCCGCCGGAGCGCGTCTGCCTGATAAAGTAACCGGTTGTTGTTTACCTGGGTTCTATCGAAGCGAAACGCCTTCCTGCGACACTGGTGTACGGCGATGCGGGCAGGTCCCCTGCGATAATTTTGGTTGAAAATCCTGTCTTCGGCGAGTATAATTGAGTGTTCTGTGCGAAAGGGGGAACCCATTTTCCGCCTGAGGTCGCATCCAGCCAGGAAACGCTGATAGCAACTTCCTGGACCCGCATCCAAGGAGAAAGCGAGAGATGATAGCAGGTTTGCTGGGCAAGAAGGCAGGAATGATGCAGTACTTCACCGAGAAAGGTGAGGTAGTGCCCGTCACGGTGCTCCAGGTGGGCCCCTGCGTGGTCATGCAGGTGAAGAAACCGGAGACCGACGGCTATTACGCATTGCAGTTGGGATTTGAAGACAAGCGGCGCAAGCGCAGCAACAGGGCACAGTCGGGTCATGCCAGGAAGGCAAACACCGAGCCGAAGCGGATGATCCGGGAGATGGCCTGGGACGGGCAAGGCGAGTTTTCGCTTGGCCAGGCGCTCACCGTGTCGCTTTTCAATGATGTCAAATACGTGGACGTATCCGGAAAGAGCAAGGGCAGGGGCTTCGCCGGCGTGATCAAGCGGCACCACTTCGCGGGTGGCCCCAGCACGCACGGCCAATCGGACCGCCAGCGTGCCCCCGGCTCCATCGGATCTTCGTCCAATCCTTCCCGCGTTTACAAAGGGCTACGGATGGCCGGCAGGATGGGTGGGCGCGCTACCAAGCGCAACCTCGAAATCGTCAAGATCGATCCCGAAAACAATTGCTTGCTCGTGAAGGGAGCAGTCCCGGGACCAACGGGCGGCTACGTTGAGGTGCGTACGGCCAAAGCTCATCCTCCCGCCTGAAAGGAGATGGAATATGGCACGCGATCCTGATGCTCGCAAGGCGGAGCTGGAATCGCAGCGGCGCAACCAGTTGCTCGAAATCGCCAAGGAGCTGGGTATCAAGGGTCGGCACCTGATGTCTAAGCATGGCCTCATATCGGGCATTCTGAAGGAGGAGGCGGCCGGAGCGGCACAGGCATCCCCCGCTGCCCGGGCCCCCGCCGCCGAGGAAAAGAGGGAGGACGAGCTCTCGAAGATAGAGAAGGCCCAGGAAGAGGCCGAGCAGGCCAAATACGAGCTCGGCCCCACCGAGCCCGAGGAGTTTCCGCTTCCTCGCGGCAAAGAACTCGCCCAGGACTATGGCAGAGACCGGCTTGTGCTGATGGTCCGCGACCCCTACTGGGCACACGCCTACTGGGAAGTCACGCCAGACGCGATCGACCTCGCGAAGTCGGAGCTCGGGTCAGAGCACGACGGATCGTTGTCGGTGCTGCGCATCTATGAGCTGGAGGGCGGAGAAACCAGGCTGGCGTTCGACATCGAGCTCGCCAGCAACGCCACGAACTGGTACATCAACCTGGGAAAGCCGGGCGGCTCGTTCTGCGTGGATATCGGAATCCGCACGCCCTCCGGCCGGTTCTACACGCTGATCCGGTCCAACAGCGTCACGATGCCGCCGGTTGGAATGTCGAACGTCATCGACGAGAAGTGGGTGAGCCTGCAGGAGGAATTCGAGCGGATGTACGCCCTGTCGGGCGGATTCGCCGTCGGATCGTCGTCCGCCGAGATGCGCGAGCTGTTCGAGAAGCGCCTCCAGCAGGAGATTTCGTCCGGGGCGCTGTTCAGCATGATGAGCCCCGCCTACAAGGAGAGGAAGCGCGGCTTCTGGCTGAACGTCGACGTCGAGCTGATCGTGTACGGCGCCACCGAACCCGATGCGCATGCGACCGTGCAGGGCAACACCATCAAGCTGCGGCCCGACGGCACCTTCACACTCAGGTTTGCCCTGCCCGACGGCAAGCAGACCATCGACGTGACGGCGGAATCGGCGGACGGCAAGGAAACGCGAACCATCACCCCGGAAGTGGAGCGGCGGACGTATCGCCCGGAACCTGTGCTCGCCGAGTAGAGAGGTTTTTTCAGAGTTGTCAGTTGTCGACTGCCGGCATCACCGCGGGAATCGGCAACTGACAGCTTTTTAGCGGCAGCAGGGTTCGCAGGAAGGATTGGACGCGGGAGCATGCACGCGGCACAGACGGCGGCCGGAAGCCTGATATCCGAAGCCCAACCCCGGTTCCCTGCATTCTTGAAGGAATCAAGAAGATGAACGAAGGCTACAAGGGATTCCTCTGCATTGTCCTTCACGCTCACCTGCCCTACGTTCGACATCCCGAATACGACGATTTCCTCGAAGAAGACTGGTACTACGAAGCCGTCACCGAAACATACGTGCCGCTGATCAACGTGATGGAGTCGCTGCTGCGCGACAACGTCGACTTCCGCATCACGATGTCCATCACGCCGCCGCTGTCGGCGATGTTCAAGGACAGTCTGCTGCAGTCGCGCTACGAGCGCCACATCAACAAGCTGATCGAGCTGGCGGAAAAGGAAGTGACGCGCACGAAGTGGGAGCCGGAGTTCAACCGGCTGGCGCTGATGTACCACTACCGGTTCACCAACGCCCGCGAGGTCTTCCTGGGCTACGGGAAGAACCTGGGCCAGGCATTCAGGAAGTTCCAGGACGCCGGCAAGCTCGAGATCATCACCTGCGCGGCCACGCACGGCTACCTGCCGCTGATGATGAACGACAACGCGGTGCGGGCGCAGATCAGGGTGGCCGCCAGTGAGTATCAGAAGGATTTCGGCCGCCGCGCCCCCGGCATCTGGCTGCCCGAGTGCGCCTATGCCCCCGGGGTCGACCGCCACGTGGCCGAGGTCGGCATCAGGTATTTCTTCACCGACAGCCACGGCATCCTGCACGCGACGCCCCGGCCCAAGTACGGCGTGTTTGCCCCCATCGCCTGCCCGTCCGGCGTGGCCGCCTTCGGACGCGATCTCGAAACATCCAAGCAGGTCTGGAGCTCCATCGAAGGCTACCCCGGCGACCACGTCTACCGCGACTTCTACCGCGACGTGGGCTGGGACCTCGACTACGACTACGTGCGGCCCTACCTCCACAGCGACGGCCACCGCAGCAACATCGGCATCAAGTACTACGCCATCACCGGCCGCACTGATCAGAAGAAAATCTATAACCCCGACTGGGCGATGGAGCGGGCCGCCGAGCACGCCGGCAACTTCATGTTCAACCGCGAGAAACAGCTGCAGTACCTCGCATCGATCATGGACCGTCAGCCCATCATAGTGGCCCCCTACGATGCCGAGCTCTTCGGCCACTGGTGGTTCGAAGGCCCCGACTTCCTCAATTTCTTGTTTCGCAAGGCCTGCTACGACCAGAAGACCTTCCGCACCATCAGCGCGTCCGACTACCTCCAGATGCACCCGAAAATCCAGGTGGCCACGCCATCGATGTCGAGCTGGGGCTACAAGGGCTACCACGAAGTGTGGCTGGAAGGCTCGAACGACTGGATCTACCGGCACCTGCACATCGCGGCCGACCGCATGGTGGAGCTCGCCCAGGCCTATCCCGATGCCCACGGCCTCCAGCGCCGGGCGCTGAACCAGGCCGCTCGCGAGCTCCTGCTGGCACAGTCGAGCGACTGGGCCTTCATCATGAAAACCGGAACCATGGTCCAGTACGCCGTGATGCGCACCAAGACCCACCTGTTCAACTTCAACTCGCTCTACGAGCAGATCCGGAAGAACATGATCTCCGAAAGCTTCCTCAACGACATCGAATACAAGAACAACATCTTCCCCGATATCGACTACAGGGTATACGCGTGAGAACAGGAGATGGAGAGATGGGGGGATGAAGGGATGAAGAGATGAAGAGAAGAGGAACATTGAACATCGAACGTTGGACGTTGAACGCTGAACGTTGAACTTCGAACTCCTGGCTCTTAACTTATAACTTTCAACTGTGAACTCTCAACTCCCATGGATCTGAAAACCGTCATCCGCAGCATACCGAACTTCCCCAAGCCCGGCATCGTGTTCCGCGACATCACCACGCTGCTGAAAGACCCCGCGGCACTCAAGGAGAGCGTGGACCGTCTGGCCGACGACTTCAAGCCCGGGGACGTCGACGTGGTGGTCGGAGCGGAATCGCGCGGGTTCATCTTCGGAGCGGCCGTGGCCTGCAAGTTGGGCGCCGGCTTCGTACCCGTCCGCAAGAAGGGCAAGCTGCCCGCCGAAACCGTGAAGGCTTCCTACGATCTCGAATACGGCAGCGACACCATCGAGATTCACAAGGACGCCATCCGCCCCGGCCAGCGCGTGCTGATGGTGGACGACCTCCTCGCCACAGGCGGCACCATGGCGGCATGCTGCGAGCTGGTTGAAAAGCTCGGCGGCACGATCGTCGGCATCACATTCGTCATCGAGCTCAGCTTCATCAAGGGTCGGGAAAAGCTCGGCAAGTACAAGGTGCTATCGCTTGTCGACTACGAGAGCGAATAGCGGGGCAAGCTCCGGCGAAGGCATTCTGCCGGCGTTCCGTTCCGAATCGTCTTCACCACCATTCGCCGGCCCTCTTCTTTCAGAACACAATCATGCGGGAATATCCGATTGCGGCATCACCTTCCTTATCTTACCCATCGTCTCATCATCGCTTCATCTCATCATCCCCCTGCTTCAACGCCGCCACGCGTGCCTGGTGTGCCAGATCGACGGCAGACGACAGGATTCTGCCTGCCTCCTGCGGCGAATGGAAGCCCATGCCGTTGTTTGCGGCCACGTAGTCCCACCGCATCTGTGCCCGCCGTACGACTACAAGCGCACCAACTACTCCCGCACTGACTGTGCCTGGGCTACCCTTCACAAGCACCCCGCCGTGCGGTACAACAGGAAGCTCCACTATCGCGGCAGGATCCGCGGCAGCGTCTCCGACCCGCGCTGGCACGTGATCGCCCGCGTAACACCCTAATGAACCCACGGCGAATGATGCCGTTCAGTCCCCTATCGTGTCTATCCACTTGACTGCGCTGACCACAACCGGTAATATATGATGTTCAATGGAAACCTTGAATTCTTGTCCCTCGTCTCTTAACGAACTCTACTTTGAACCTTGAACCTTGAACTCTTAATGCACCGCCGCGCCTCTCCCGTGTTTGCCCGGCTTCTCGCCGCCGATGAAGGCCTCATCGACTTCGATCACTCCCGACAACCGGTCGCGGCCCGGCCGAACCATCGCCCGTCGCAGCTTGTGCAGCCATACCCACGCAGTCTCGTAGCTCATTCATCATTCATCATTCAAGCGAAAGGTAGTAGATGAAACAACACACCGTCGAGATCAACCGGGATCGCTTCAATGAGCTTGTCGGCAAGGTCCGGCGCATCCGCGAGGAAGTCGGCAAGGTGATCGTCGGACAGGACGACGTGATCGAGAAGCTGCTGATGTGCATCTTCGCGGGCGGGCATTGCCTGATGATGGGCGTGCCCGGGCTGGCGAAGACGCTGATCGTCCGCACCCTTGCCGACGTGCTCGACCTCGGCTTCAAGCGCATCCAGTTCACGCCCGACCTCATGCCGGGCGACATCACCGGCTCGGAAGTGATCGAGGAGCGGGCGGACGGCACGAAGCAGTTCGTGTTCGTGCGCGGGCCGCTGTTCACCAACATGATCCTCGCCGACGAGATCAACCGCACGCCGCCGAAAACGCAGGCCGCCCTGCTCGAGGCCATGCAGGAGCACCGCGTCACCATCGGCAACGCCACCTACCCGCTCACGGAGCCGTTCTTCGTGCTCGCCACGCAGAACCCGATCGAGCAGGAAGGCACCTATCCGCTGCCCGAAGCCCAGCAGGATCGCTTCATGTTCTTCCTGTGGGTGGACTACCCGGAGCTTGACGAGGAGAGCCGGATCATCGCCCAGACGACGGGCAACCGCGCCGTCGACTTGCAGCACGTGATGACCGGCCCCGAGATCATCGAGATCGGCCGGATCGTCCGCGAGATCCCCGTAAGCCAGCCGCTGATCGATTACGCCGCGCGGATCGTGCGGACCACGCGAACCAGCCGCGGCAAGGAAGGCAGCGCCTGCGTCCCCGAGTTCATCCGCAAGTACCTGCAGTGGGGGGCCGGGCCGCGAGCCGGGCAATACCTCGTGCTCGGGGCGAAGGCACGGGCCTTCATCAACGGCCACACGCACGTGGCCGCCGAAGACGTCCGCGCCGTCGCCCATCCCGTGCTGCGTCATCGCATCATCGTCAACTTCGCCGCCGAGGCCGAAGGCATCACCTCCGCCGACCTCGTCGAGATGATCCTCAAAGACGTGAAGGAATGAGCCGATGGCCCAGGAGCACGCCCAACCTTCTCCGTTCAGCCTGGTCGACGGCAGCATCGTCGACAGGATTCGGCAGTTGGAGCTGTTCAGCCGCTTCCGGGTGGAAAGCTTCCTGGCCGGGCCGAACAAATCGCCCTTCAAGGGATTCTCGTCCGATTTCGTGCAGCACCGGCAGTACTTCCACGGCGACAGCCTGCGCTTCCTCGACTGGCGGCTCTACGGCCGCACCGAGAAGCTGCACGTCCGCCAGTACGAAGACCTCACGAACGCGCGGGTCAGCGTGGTGCTCGATGTCTCCAATTCCATGTCATATCGTGCGCCGGACGCAACGTTCAGCAAGCACGAATTCGTCGTGCGGTGCGCCGCCCTGATCTTCTACCTCGCGCTCCTGCACAAGGACTCGTTCTCGCTGGCACTGTTCAACACCCGCGTGGCGGAGCGGACCCCGTTCGGCAGCGGGCGCACGCACCTCCACCGCGTGCTCCGGGGGCTTGTCGGCCGCGCGCCCGAAGGCCCCACCGATTTCACCGCCGGGCTGAACGAGGCCGCATCATTCATCCGCCGAAAGGGCGTCACCGTCGTCCTCTCCGATTTCATGGACGACCCCGAGCGGATCGTCCGCGTGATCTCGCACCTTCGCTACGAGGGCAGCGACGTGATCGCGATGCAGATATTCGACCCGGCCGAGCGCGAGATGGATTTCAGCTCCATCACGCGATTCCACGATCTTGAGAGCGAGGAGGTGATCGCCCTCGATCCGGTTCTGCTGCGGCGCGAATACCGCCGCGAGTTCGACCTCCACCAGGCCGAGATGAAGGACGCCTGCCGCCGGCACGGATTCGACCACGTGGCACTGCCCGTCTGCACCGACTACGACGTGCCGCTGCTCGAATACGTGCGCCGCCGAATGGAGCTGTTTTCCTGATGCACATCGGTTCCCCACCCCTGTATCTCGCCGCCTTCGCGCTCTGCGCCGTACCGGTGATCATCTACCTGGTGTTCCGGCGCAAACGCAAGGACGTTGCATGGGGGGCGATGTACATCCTGCGGCGCCTGCTGGAAAGCAAGAGCCGGACGACCGCATGGAAGCAGTACGCAATCGTTGCCCTGCGCGCGCTCGCCCTGGCCGCACTCGCCTTCGCCTTCCTGCATCCGTTCACGCAGTGGCGGGCGCCCGGCGGCGGAGC
>DATKYA010000634.1:0-3732 GCA_035528775.1 Planctomycetota bacterium
TGCTCGGTGTCGGGAGTGAAGTCGAGCAGATCGCATTCGCCCCAGAAGAACGCTTCGTAACCGTTGAAGCCGTCGGCCCGCATTTTCGCGGCAACCGCCCGAGCGCCTTCGGGCGTCTCCCACTGCTCGCGGTCCGGAGGCCAGGCCGACATCACGGCGACCTGCCACGGTCCGTCCGCAACGGCGAAGTAGTCGCTCGCCTGCGCCCGAACCTTGCCGCCGACGCTCGCCCGGGCGAGCACTTCGCATCCCCACTGCAGGCCGTCGGTGGCAAACTCAGCCTTCTGCTCCTTGCGCGCGCCCGCCGGCACGGAGACCGTGCACAGCGGCTTCGCCGCGCCCACCCCCGCGATTAGCACCACCTCCACCCGCGCCTCCTGATCCGTCGCGTTGGAGGCAGTCACCGTCACCGCGCCCTTCTCCCCCGGCCGGTAGATGAACCTGTCGGTCTCGACCCACACGGCGGCCTGCCCCCCGATTGGCCGGGGCGCTTCCAGGGCGAACGACGCCCTGCCCGAAACGCAGATCAGCGTGATCGCTGCAACCGCGGGAAACAGCCCGTTCACCTGCTTCATTGCATTTTCCCGTCACCGCTCGACGGCTCGCACCGCGGGCGATGAAGGCCAAGGAATGGGGGAGGGATGATAAGATGAAGGGATGATGGGTGAGGCGACGAGGTCAGTCGCGATCTCCATCTCATCATAACTTCATCTCGCCCTCTCCCGTCCCTTCAGCTCTTCGTTCCCAGATCGTGTTATGTTATCGTACGATACCACGAATTCACAGCGGGATTATAGCGCGAAGCATCCGGGCTGTCAAGTGGATTTTCCGGGGATGATTTTTCGGGGAGATGTTCCGCGGCAGCTCTGCGGAGCGGTGGCCGCTTCCTCCTCTTCCGCCACCACCGACATCGCGTGGGGTTGGGGAGGGGCACGGGGGTGGGGCGCGGCGCTCGAGGCACCCAGCCAGTGGTATCTCGATCGGCCGACGGGCAAGCTGTATTACCTGCCGCTGCCCGGCGAGGACGCGACCACGCTGGACGCCATCGCTCCCCGGCTCGATTGCCTTCTCCGGTTCCAAGGCACGAAGCACGTGCGCGTGGAAAACCTGGCGTTCTGCCACGCCGAGTGGAACCTCCCGCCGGACAACCCCGGCGCCTTCCAGGCGGCCCGGCCGCGTGCGGCTGACCGTCACGAACGCCGGCGACACGCACGCCGCCGGCCAGATCGCCGTGCTCGTCAGCCCGCCGGGCAGCGCCGGCGAGATCAAGGGCAACCGCACGCTCGCATTCTCGCTCGATCCCGGCCAGGAGGCAACCGGCGAATACGAAGTCACCGGTGAATGGCAGTCCGTGCGACACCGCGGTGACGAAGAACGGCACCAGGATCGATGTCCCGAAGCTCGCCTGCACGTCGGTTGCACGGCAGGGCGGCTACGAGATCTCCATCCTGGTGCCGCTGAGCGTGCTCGGGATCGACAAGAAGGCCGGGCAGTTCTCGCACGAGATAGCCGTCAGCCTGCGGCGAGCGGCCGGCGGGCAGTTTGAGTATGTCACGTTCTTCGACAGTTTCCTCCCGGTCTGCAACCATTCCGAGCGGTTCGGCATGGTGATCGTGAAGCTGGCGAACGACCGGTAGGGGCACACGGCGTGTGTCCCGGGGCGGACGCCGTCCGCCCCTACATGGCGCCCGGCAAGGCCTCGATGGCTTCCCGGATCGCTTCGAGCGACGTGTATCGCGGCTCGTATCCCAGCAGCCGCCGTGCCTTCTCGATGCTGCAGTTTGGGCTGTGGGCGATGTGATCCCATGTCGCCGCCGCATCTCGATCCGAAACGGCTCGGCTGAATTCATCCCACGGTACAAACCGCAGGCGTGCCTCCTGCCCGAACCACCCGGCAACGGTCTCCGCGTAGCCGCGAAGGGTCACCGCCGCCGGGGATACCGCATGGAACGCCTCGCCCACCGCCTCACCCCAGTTGCCGATCGCCTTCAGGAACACCTGCGCCACGTCGCCGGCGTGCACGTGGTGCAGCGTCTCCATGCCGATGTTCGGCAATGTGATCTCCCTGCCGTGCATCAGCGACTCGAACACGTCCAGGTTGAGATTCCCCTGGGGGTTGACGGGCATCCACCCCGGGCCGACGATATGGCCGGGGTGCACCACGGTCGCGGGGAATCCGGAGCGCCTCGCCTCGCCCAGCAGGTAGTTTTCGATCGCCGCCTTGTTCACGCCGTACTCGCCGAACGGCCGCCTCGGCTGATCTTCCGTGGCCGGCACCACGACGCTGTGCCCGTACACCCAGATGGTGCCGCAGCTCAGGAAGTGCCGCACCCGCCCGCGCAGTGCATCCACCATTGATCGCGCCTCCGCGGGCTTGAAGCAGATCATGTCCACTACCACGTCCGCGTCCAGGCCGGCGATCTGCCGTCCGAACCCGCCGTCCGCATCGGCCGCGGCGCGGTCGAGCGTCACCCGCCGCACGCGCTGCCATGCCGCACTGGCCACATACGGCTCCCGCGCGCCCCTGCTCACCACGATCGTCTCGTGACCCAACTCAACAAGCCGCGGCACCATGAAACTGCCCACGTGCCCTGTTCCGCCGATGACCACGATTCGCATTGACCTTCTCCTCATGTCCTGGGGAATCGTAATTCCCGCGTTGCATGACAGATGCACACTGGAAGCACACGCGACGATCAGCGCTGCCCGGGCCCCGCACCGCGGACCACCTTCGGCAACTGATCGACGGAGCTGGGTTCCGGCAGGACGATCGTGTCGTCCACGTTCTTGCCGGTCAGATGCAGGGTTCTTGCGGCTTCATCGTACGCCGCGACGATCCCGCGCTCGTCCTTCTGCGGCACGAGCACGGCGAGATACGGTTGCCCCGAGCCATTCCTGACGCCGAAGCTCCACAGGTTGCCGAGGCTGACGTTCTCGATCACGTCGGGCTTCGCAGGCAGCACGAACTGCACGCGCAGATGCGGCGCCCCGGCCTCGCCCGCACGGAAGAAGCCGTTGCCCTCGTCCTTCAGCTCTTTCATCGGGTGCAGCCAGAACGTCGATGCCCCGTGCGCCTCCTCGAACGTATCCCAGACCACGAAGTAGTCCGGTTTCACAAACAGGTAGTGCCGCACGTGAACCGTCCGTTCGGCGGGGGTTTCGATGGTGTGGTAGTTCACCTTGCCGAAATCGCGGAAACGAGTGTTCACGATGCGGTGGAGCCATCGAGATCACGCCCATCCACCGGCGCCGCGTGCTCTCCTGCGGCCGCTTGACCGGCTGAATCGTCGGGTCGAGCGTCACGAACCCGAGCGCGGGGGTATACGAGGGCACCAGCAGCCTGGCGTCGTCGCGCCACGCCCTCGCGAGCTGCCCGGCGAGCCGGGGGTCGCTCTCCCGGTAGACGTGCGGGCCCAGCATCAGCTCAACGCCATTGGTATCCATCGCTAGTGCGTCGCGGCCGTAGTTGCCGTTGGGCGCGTACGGGCTGCGCCGCGGCATCGCCCGCCCCGCATACACGTAGCTCCGCAGCCACGGACTGTTGCCGGAAAGATCCGGGAGGCCATCCGACAGCATTGGCAACGCATCCTGAGCGAAGGCTCTTACCCGGCGCTCGTGTGCATTATACCATCGCGCGGCCAGAGGTCAATCGCTTTTTCCACGCGCTCGCCCGTCGTTGCCGCCAAGTACCGGCAATGGAAGAAAGAACGGTGACAACGAAAGAACGAAAGA
>DATKYA010000635.1:0-6438 GCA_035528775.1 Planctomycetota bacterium
AGCTGCGGCCAGAAGAAGCCGTTGTCCGTCGCCGCCGCATCCAGCCAGTGCGGCAGGATGCCGTTCACCAGATGATTCCGGAACCAATCGAACGGGAATGATGAAAGATTATCGTTGCTCATGTAGGTATTGTAACTTCCACGCGGGCAAACTTCAAGTGGCTCTTCGGCAGCGCAGCGATTCCGCAACGAGCCGGGATTGGCTTGCCGCACAAGCGTTTTCACACCCCCGATCCCCGCGATGAGGTCAGAGCCGGCCATCCTCGTTGGCTGCCTGCGATCAGCTTCTGATCAGCCCCCCGGCACTGCAACCCAAACTGCCTGCCGACGTGCGCACAGGATGGCTCGTTTTCCTCTTGACGGCTTGTATGCCAGCATGCATAATCACATGGTGGGCCTTCCACTGGATGGCCCCCAGCCTGATCCGGCGTGCTCGCCGCTGAACAGAATCGAAGCGGGTCCGGGGTGAGCACGCGATCGGAATCCGCCGCAACCCGCCCTGTAGCAGGGGCACACGGTGTGCCCTTGGGCCGGGCGTACGCCTTCCACTCCCGCGCACGAAAGGAAACTGCGATGGAATACGCGTTTTGCTCCTTCAGCTTCCACCGCCTGCTGGCCGAGGGCAAGCAGGACATCTTCCAGTACATCAAGGATTGCAAGGAGCTTGGAGCCTGTCAGCTCGATCCGTGGAACGCCCATCTTGCGGCCGTGATGGATGGCTGCGATCCGTTGGCCGAGGCAATCCCGGCCGCTGGCACGGCGTTCCTGCGGCGCGTCCGCGAGGCGGCAAAGGAAGCCGGACTGCCGTGGGGCTGCATCGCGTGCGACGGAGCACACGTCTACGAGGAGGAAGAAGGCAAGCGGCGGGCCAACCGCGCCGCCGCCTACCGGTGGCTGGAGGCGGCAGCCTTCCTCGATGCCCGCCAGGTACGGATCGACGCGGGCGGCCCGCCCGAAATGCCCGACCACGCCTTCAGGATCATCGTGGACGGCTATAACGACATCATTCCGCGCGCGGCCGATCGCGGTGTCCAGGTGCTGATCGAAAACCACTGGGGGCCGTCGCGCCTCCCGGACAACGTCATCAGGCTGATCGAAACCATCGACGGACTCGGGCTGCTGTTCGACACGAACAACTGGGAGCGGGGCCACCAGGAGGAGGGCTGGGAGCGCTGCGCACCGTACGCCGCCGCCACCCACATCAAGGCGTTCGCCTTCGACGAGAACGGATGGGACCCGAGCGTCGACCTCAAGAAGGCGATTGCCATCCTCGTCGACTCCGGATACAATGACGTGTGGGGCATCGAGAGCTGCCCGCGCGACGGCAACGAGATGGACGGCGCCCGAAAGACCGTGGAACTGATCCGGCATGCGCTTGAAGCATCGTAGGGGCCAATGGCATTGAATTGAGGACGTCTGTGTAGGGGCACACGGCGTGTGCCCAGGGCGTGACGCAGTCGGATCGGAATCCGCGTCCGCCCCTACGCCCTTAGGCGAGCCAGCGTGCGGGCGACCGCAGCGGCCGCACGCCGCGGTTGCCAGGCCGCCCCTGCAAAGGCAGAAAGCGTTACTACGGAGTTCGGAACTTGCGCTACAACCGGTTGGCACCGCGGTAGGGGCGGACTTCGGTCGGCCGAGTCTTCGAGGCCGACTGAATCGTCCGCCCAACCGCGAGAAGTCTATGTGCGCTATTCACGACGCTGACTTCCGACAGGTGGGCGGGCGATTCCGGCGACCGCAGCGGTCGCACGAAGACATCGGGAAGCCGGCCCGTACATGACGAAGCCAGCAGTGTAGCCCATATTCCGGGGCCCTGCAGCCTGTCGGCTGCCGGCTGTCGGCTGCCGGCTGTCGCTGCCGGCTGTCGCTGCCGGCTGTCGCCTGTCGCCTACTTCCGATTGCGGTTCGTCCGCGTTGGGGAATCAATGAGCTACGGATACTTCGACGATGGCGCGCGCGAGTACGTGATAACAAACCCGGTCACGCCGCGCCCGTGGATCAACTACTTGGGAAACCGGCGGCTGTCGGCGTTCATCAGCCAGAATGCCGGCGGCCTGCTGTGGTATCTCGAGCCGCAGTCGCGGCGGATCACCCGGTACCACTACATTGCGGCGCCGGGCGATCGCCCCGGTTTCTACGTCTACGTTCGCGACCGCGACTCGGGCCAGGTGTGGAATCCGCATTTCGCGCCGTGCTGCACGCCGCTCGACCGGTTCGAGTGCCGGCACGGTCCCGGCGTCAGCAGGTTCAACTCCACCAAAGACGGCCTTGGGGCCGACGTGACGTACGCGATTGGCCGCGATGATGTCTTGCTCGTCAAGGTCGCCCTGCGAAATGTTTCGCCGAGCGAGAGGAATGTCCAGGTCGTCAGCTACGTCGAGTTTGGCCTGCTCGAATTCATTCGCGAGATCATCGGCTGGTGCTATCTGAAGCATCACATCGGATTCCGCTACGATCCGGCGGTGCGGGCGATTCGGTACGACTACCACGTGTTCGAGGCGCCGTTCGCGCCGCGGATGGTGTTTGGCTGCACGGCGGAGCCGTCGGGCTGGGAATGCTCGCGCGACGCGTTCATCGGTCCGGCCGGCTCGCTCGAACGCCCGGGCGCACTGCAGCCGGGCAACGAGCTTTCAAACTCAGAGCTGCCGCTCGGCGGACACGGCTGCGGCACAATCGGCGTTGACCTGCGCCTCCAGCCCGGCGAGACGAACGAGTTCGCGTACGTCTTCGCCATCGCCGGCACGTGGGCCGAAACCGATGAGCTGCTTCGGCGCCACGCCGATGTTCCGGCAGTAGACGCCGCAGTCGACCAGGCTCGCAACGTGTGGCTCAGCCGGTTGGGCGTGTTGCAGGTTTCCACGCAGGACCGGCCGGTCGATCGCGCCATCAATACGTGGAACCCCCTGAACTCGCTCATCACGCTCGATCTCGCCCGGATCATCTCCACAGATCACATGGGGCTGGACGGCCTGCGCTACCGCGATACCACGCAGGATGCGCACGCGTGTGCGAACATCGATCCCGAGTTTGCCGCGGAGCGGATGCGGATGGTTTTCGCCCAGCAGACCCGCGACGGCGGGGGGTGTTTCTCGTTTTATCCATGCAACCGCCAGCCGACCTCCGACACGCCCCACCGTTCAGATAATACGGTCTGGCAGATCTACACGATGGAGAACCTGCTGGCGGAGACCGGCGACCTCGCCTTGCTCGACGAGGTTATCCCGTTGCGCGACGGCGGCGAGGCAAGCATCTACCAGCACATCCTGCTCGGCCTGAAACACGTCTACGAGCGGCGCGGGCCGCACGGCCTGCCGTTGCTGTTCGACGCCGACTGGAACGACGGGCTGGCTCTGTTCGGCGATCCGGCGGCGGAAAGCGTGCTCACCGGCATGCAGCTCGTGCACTCGTGCCGGCTGTTTTCGCGGCTGGCGGCGCGGCTCGGCCGCGATACGGACGCGGCATGGTGCGACGCGGCCGCGGACGAGCTGTCGCGGATCATCAACTCCGGCGCGGTGTGGGATGGCCGATGGTACCGGCGGCTGCTGCTGAGCAACGGCAAGCACCTGGGCGGCTCGGCGTGCAGGCAGGGCAGCATCTTCCTCAACCCGCAATCGTGGTCGGTCATCTCCGGCGTCGGCGCGGGCGGCCGCGGGGCAACCGCCATGCAGGCGGCGTTCGACCGCCTCGACACGCCCCTCGGGCTGCGAATTCTCGATCCGCCGTACAAGGGAATTCCCGAGCCGGAAGATCCGCCGAAAGGCTCAAGCCCCGGCACCGGCGAGAACGGCGCGATCTTCTGCCACGCCAACACCTGGGCGATCATCGCCGAGTGCCTGCTGGGCAACGCCGAGCGTGCATTCAAGTACTATCGGCAGCTTATTCCGGAAGTGGCGGCGGAGACGGCGGGGCCGGACCGCTATCGCCGCGAGCCGTATGTCTACGCGTCGACCATCGTCGGTCCGGCGAGCGAGCAGTTCGGCGAGGGCGGGATCAGTTGGCTCACCGGCACGGCGAGCTGGATGCACATCGCGGCCACGCAGTACATCCTCGGCGTCCGGCCCACGCTGGCCGGGCTGGCCGTCAATCCGTGCCTGCCCCGGCACATGTGCGCGGTCGAGGTTCGGCGCCGTTTCCGCGGGTGCACGTATCACATCGTGATCGACAACGCAGGCCGCGGCTCCACCAGGCTCACGGTGAACGGCGGGCCGGTGGAAGGCTGCACGGTGCCGATTCAGCAATCGGCGGAATGCCGCGTGCGATGCGAGTGCTGACGACGCCGTTGCGGCGGTCAGCGCGTCCGCTCACTTGTCCATGGGGATCATGCCGCGATCGACGTTGAGGATCAGCACGGCCATTGCGGTGCTGTAGCCGCGGCCCATAGCCAGGATGGGTGCGCCGTGGCCCGGCGGAAACGAGAAGCTGCCGTCGGCATCCTGGCGTTCCCGGAGGATGCGCACGAGCCGGGCGAAGTAGCCGCCAAACGCGCGGCCGCCGTCAACCTGGCGCGTACGGTAGAGGCCGCGGGCGGCGAAGAAGTTCGTCTCGAAGAAATTCGGGCCGTGCCATCGCGGCGGATGGCGGCTCAGCCATTCGCTCGCGGCCGCAATCGCTTTCTCGCTGCCGGCGTCGAACAGGCTCAGCGAACACAGCCCCGCCGCCGTGGCGCTGGCCACGGGCAGCCCGCTGGCATCGACGGAGAATCCGCCGAGCTCGTCCGGCTTGTCGCCCCCAAGTTTCTGGCTCGCCCGCACAAATTCGATCGCCCGGTCAGTGCTCGCCTGCGGAACGGTCAGCCCTCGCAATCCCATCGAGCGCAGCACCATCAGGTACCAGGCGGTCACCATTCGGTCGTTCACGCGCGTCTGGTCGTTCCGGCGCCATCCGCCGTGGTAGTCGGCGCCCACGGCCTTGTCTTGCAGGCGCAGCGCGTAGTCGAGGGCAAGCTCGGCCCGCGTGTACAGGCGCATGCGCTCGTCGGGCTGCGGCGGGGTGCCGATCAACTCGGCGAGCATCAGGCACGCCAGCGCGTGGTCGGCCGCTGGTTCTTCCTGTCCGCCGAGGAAGCCGGTGGCGCCATTCGCCAGTATCCAATCGCAGGCGGCCCGGATGGCGACTCCGCGCTCGGGGTCCGACGGCAGGCAGCCCGACGACAGCGACGCGAGCACGAACGCGGCGGTCACGGTCACCTTGCGGCTGTCGCCCATCGCGCCGTCCTTCTGGATACTGAACAGATACTGCTGCGCCTTGGCAATCATCTCCCGGCGAAGCTGGATGTCATCGGCCTGCACGCGGCACGCGCAGGCGGCCAGCCACAGCACGGCCCAGGCGATGCTGCCGCGGCGCAACAACGTCGATGCCGCCCGCTTGCGGCGGTTCGTTGGGAATCCAGTTGCTGATTGCGCGAATTCCGGCCTGTCTGTCACTTCTTCGCTCTCTCAAGGATCAGGTTCAGGTACCGATAGCATTGATCGCGGAACAGCGGCGGCATCGCTCCTTCGCGTGAGCGCTTCAACTCGCGGTAGATGTGGTCGGGCAGATCGACCGGCGTTGTCGTTCCGACGAGTGCCACGCCGCCAAGCTCGTTGCGGTTGAGGGCAAGCCCGGCTTTTCGGCGGTTGATCTCCACTTCGCCTCGTGCCCAGGCAAACGCCGGATCGGACGGCGCTCCGCCGTTGAGGACGAGCGAGACCAGCTTTCGGTTCAGCATCCTGCCGTCGGTGATGAGCCGCTGCCTTGCCCGAATCTTCGCCCGCTCGAGGCTGCTCCAGTCGACGTTGAAGGTCCACGCTTCGTGGCGCGCCGCGGGCACGTCGAGCGTCTGCCGAACCGGCGGCAGCAATGAAGCGAGATCGGCGAGCGCCGCGTCGAGCTGGTCCTGCAGGTCGGCTGCCGCTTGCACTGGCTGGCGGCACTGCGCCAGGAGGGCGGGGAGGTCTCGCACTTCGCGCGGTGGCTCCTTGACGGCCTTCAGCAGTGTTTCCAGTTCATCGACGATTGGTGCGTTCTCCGCTCCCGGCTGCTGCATTCTGCCTCGCAGCACGTGAAGGAGGCAGCAGACCTGTTCCCATATGAGGACCGCGTCGTCGCTGTCGGCATCGAAGCCGGCCGGCTGTGCGGTCGTAGCCTTGAGGCGGTCCGCCAGTGCCAGCACATCCTGATATCGGCGCCGCTCCGCCTGCAGCAGGTTCGTGATCTGCAATTCATCAGCGGCGTTCTCCGCCGCGCCTGCGGCGAGGTCATTACCCGAATGCCCCGCGATCTCGAGGAGGGCATCGAGCTTGCGCTCGAGGACCTGGTACGCGGCCACCTTGCCCCTCCACAGCGACTTGACGTTCTCGGTCTCGTGCAGGCCGTAGCGATGGGTCCAGAACATCGATTCGATCTTGAGATCGAAGTGCTGGAGGATCTTGCTCAGTCCGGCGAAGATAGCGTCGAGCCG
>DATKYA010000636.1:0-4559 GCA_035528775.1 Planctomycetota bacterium
TCTTCGCCGGAAGAGCTGGCGGCGTTTACCAGGGCGTACACGCCGGTGAGGATCGACCTGTCGAAACTGGCGGACGCGGCGCAGCCGGCGGGGCCATACAAGCTCGGCCCGGGCGACGTGGTGAGCGTGCAGGTGGACGACATAGTTCGGCCGATCGACGATGCAACAGCGGCCGAGGCGGGACCGCCGAGGGAGCCGCCGCGTTACCGGGTGGACGCGACCGGCATGATATGTCTGCCGCTGATCGGGCAGACGAAGGTGCAGGACAAGACGATCAGCCAGATCGAGCAGGAGATCAACTCGGCGTACCATCCCAAGTACCTGGTAAACCAGCCGAACGTGATCGTCAAGGTGGAAGAATACGAAATGGCGCAGGTAACGGTGCTGGGGGCAGTGGCCCGGCCGGGGATGTACGATGTGAGGCGCGACGAGCTGGCGCTGGTGAGTGCGCTGATGAAGGCGGGGGGAATCGCAGGAGCCGGCGCCTGCAAGGTGCGCATCCGCAACGCCGACGGAAGCCCCGAGCGGACGGTGGTCGTGCCGGTGAAGGGCACGAACGTCGCGTTCACGAACACGCCGCTGAAGAAGGGCGACGTGATCCAGGTGGAAGGGGCGGAGGCGCAGTATTTCACGGTCACCGGCCTGGTGACGAGGCCGGGCGCGTATCCGTATCCCAGCGGAGAAGAGTACAACCTGGCGCAGGCGATCGGGTTTGCCGGGGGGGCGGGCGAGTTCGCCCCCGACCTCGTGCACATCTATCGCAAGGATGCCGACGGCCGTGTGCTGATGGCGAAGGTGCGGATGACCGGCAACGACGCGATGAGCGCGATCAACATCCCGGTGAGGCCGGGCGATCTCATTGCCGTAGAGCACACCTCGGGGTCGAGCATCAAGAATTTCCTGGCCAGGATAATGGGCATCGGCGTGGACGTGGGAGGCCGCGTAGACCTGCTTCCGTAGATGCGTGACCGGCTGCTTTCAGGATGCGTAGCGAAAGGTTATCGAACATGAACGACACGAAGTCATGGGAGCCCCCCAATCGGGTCGACAGCGGTGTGCCGCAAGGCGAGCTGCTGATGCTGATGTGGCGGTACAAATGGTTGATCGCGTCGGTGATGACGATCTCCGCGATCGTCGCGTTCATCTATCTGAAGAAGGCAATGCCGAGCTACACGGCCACGTCGCGGCTGTACGTGCAATCGGAAGGGCCGCGGATCGTCCCCGAGTTCCAGGGGCTCGTGCAGGAGCGGACGATCAACTTCCTGTACACCCAATGCGAGTTTTTGCGGTCGACCGCGATTATCAGGAGGGCGCTGGAGAAGCCGGGGATCAGAGACCTGCCCACATTCAGGGGTGTGGGCAACCAGTTGGGTTACGTGAAGGGCGGGCTGAAGGCGAAGGTCGGTGCGAAGGACGACATCATCGATCTGTCGTTCGATGCGCCGTACGCGGACGACGCGGCGAAGATCGTGAACGCGGTGGTTGAAGCGTACGTGGACTTCAACGCGCAGAAGCGGCAATCGACGGCGGCCGAGGTGCTGAACATCCTGCAGCAGGAGAAGACAACCCGGGAGAAGGACCTCAGGGAGAAGCTGGAGGCACTGATCGACTTCAGGCGCGAGAACGGCGTGCTGAGTATGGCGGACGACAACACCAGCATAGCTACGCAGCGGCTGATGAGCCTGGGCACGGCCCTGACGGACGCTCACCTGCAGAAGGTGGAGGCGCTGGCAGCGTATTCGACTGCGAAGACGATGATGGAGAATCCGGCACTGGTGGGGGAGAACCACCAGCCCGGCCCGATCTTCGGCGGTATCGAGCACGACGCGCTGAGCGCCGAGCTGCTGCGGGCACAGACGAGGGTGCTCACGCTGCAGAAGACGTGCACGGAGGAACATCCCATGCTGCAGGACGCCCGGATCAACCTGGATCTGCTGAGGAAGCAGTATATGGCAATCGTGCAGCAGCGAGTGGAGAAGGCCACGAAGAGGGTGTCGGAGCTTGAGGCGCTGGTGAACGAGCAGCAGGAGATCGCGAAGAAGTCGGGGGTGCTGTCGGCCACGTATGCCCTGCTGGAGGCGGAGGTCCGGCGCACCGAGCGGCTGTGCGATATCCTGGACAACAGGATCAAGGAGATCAACATCGCGGAGGACGGGGGTGCGCTGAGCGTGAGCGTGCTGGAGATGGCGCGGCTTGAGGAAGTGGTGACGAACAACATGAAGAAGATCCGGGTGATGATCGTGTCGCTGATGATCGGCGCCATGCTGAGCATAGGGATGGCGCTGGCCCACGACCGGCTGGACCAGCGGCTGAAGTCGGCTGACGAGATTGCGACGGTGACGGGGGCGCCGGTTCTGGGCGTGGTGCCGTCGGTGTCGGGCCACCTGTCGCGGGCGGCCCAGGGGCAGGTGGTGCACGTCGACCCGATGTCGCACGCGGCGGAAGCATACCGGACGATCCGGACGGCGATCTATTTCGGGCTGGTGGATGAGAAGAACAACAGGCTGCTGGTGACGTCGCCGATCCACGGCGAGGGGAAGACGACGGTGGCGAGCAATCTCGCGATCGCGATGGCGCAGACGGGGCAGCGCACGCTGCTGGTAGACGCCGACTTCCGCAAGCCCACCCAGCAGACGATCTTCCAGGTGAAAGGCGAGGACGGGCTGTCGAGCGTGTTGGGGGGAAAGACGTCGCTGCGGGACGCGATCTTCCATACGACGCACAAGGATCTCGACGTGCTGCCGTGCGGTATGATTCCGCCGAACCCGTCGGAGATGCTGAACAGCATGGGGTTCCTGAACGTGCTGGATGAAGTGTCGCAGCAGTACGACCGCGTGATAGTGGATTCGCCGCCCATCATGCCCGTAGCGGACGCGCGAATCCTGGGGGCGATGTGCAACTCGGCGATCCTGGTGGTGAGGGCGGAGAGGTCGACACGCGGGCTGACGGAGAAGGCCTGTGCAGAGCTGCGGAGCGTGGGTACGAGCATCTTCGGCGTCGTGGTGAACGGCGTTACCCGCAGCAGGAGCCAGTTCGGCTACTTCCACGACTATGCGTATCCTACGAGCGAGAAGGACGAGACGGCAGCGGCGGGAGGCGGCTGAGGTTGGTCCGGGAATCACGCCTGGCAAGCGAATGCAAGCGGACATAGTCGGGCAACTTGAGGCGAGCAGTTCATCCCGTGCCGGGGAGTCGGGATGGCGGAAGGCTGGCACTGGCATTTCGCGGCGCGAGATGGAAGCGAGCAGCGACCGCTGAGCGATGGAGCGGGTGGCCGCCGGAAGTCGAGCTGAGTTCGTTTTCGACTGGAACCCTGATGAAAGGCATCAGCGCATGAAGACGTACGCCGCCGTATTTCTGGGGTCCTTGATCGTGGCGCTGGGCGTCACGCCAGTCGTGGGATGGCTGGCGCGGCTGCTGAACATCGTCGATCAGCCCGGGACGCGAAGGATACACCGGAGGCCCATCCCGCGAATGGGGGGAGTGGCGATCGTGGCGGCCTTCGTGGCGGGTGCGTTGCCGGTGCTGCTGCTTGACAGCAGGATCGGCGAGGCGCTGCGGCAGGTGCGGGAGCAGGTGGTGTGGCTGATGGCGGCGGGCTCGCTGATCGCCGCCGTGGGGCTGGTGGATGACGCCCGGAGCGTGCGGGCGGGGCTGAGGTTCCTCATCCATGTGCTGGCGGCATCGGCCGTGTGGCAGTCGGGCATCCGCATCGAATCGATTTCGGCGGCCGGGCTGGGGCCGGTGAAGCTGGGCTTGCTGAGCTGGCCGCTGACGGTGCTGTGGATCGTGGGGATGACCAACGCCGTGAACCTGATCGACGGCCTGGATGGGCTTGCGGCGGGGATCGGGGCGGTGACCGCGCTGGTGATCGCGCTGTTCTCGATTTGGACTGACCAGCTCGTGACGGCGGTGCTGATGCTGGCGCTGCTGGGAAGCCTGTGCGGTTTCCTGGTATTCAACTTCAATCCTGCGCGGATTTTCATGGGCGATTGCGGGAGCACATTCCTGGGGTTTTTCCTGGCCTCGACGGGTGTTCTGGCCGCGAACGGAGCGGGTAACATCGTTGGGGTCGCACTGCCGGCGCTGGCGCTGGGGGTGCCGATCTTCGACACCTTGTTCAGCATGCTGCGGCGATTCCTGGAGCGGCGGTCGCTGTTTGCCGCTGATCGCAACCACCTGCACCACCGGCTGCTGAAGCACGGACTGGCGCATCGGAGCGTGGTGCTGGTCATCCACGGGACGACGGCGGTGGCGGCGGGGCTGGGGATGATCATGATGATAACGCGCGGTGCCCTCACGATTATCGTGTTCGCCACCGTGTGCGTGCTGCTCGTGATGGTGTTTCACCTGGCGGGGTCGGTGCGGCTGCGTGAGAGCGTGCAGAAGCTGCGGGAGAACCTGCGGTTGGCAAGCGAGAACAAGAAGCAGCAGAAAGTGTTTGAGGACGCGCAGCTCCGAATCCGGGAGGCGGAGACGTTCGACGCGTGGTGGGGGGCGGTGTGCTCGGCGGCGAAGGACATGGGCGTGTCGAGGGTGTCGCTGAAGATCGTGAACCA
>DATKYA010000637.1:0-7146 GCA_035528775.1 Planctomycetota bacterium
AGTAGTCGATGGCGCCGGAGAGGGAGGAGTAGCGTTTCTTTGCCACGTTATCGTCGCACTCCGGCATGGTTCCACGCAGGTAGACACTCAGCCCGTATAGAGTAGGGTCAATATGGCTGTGCAATTCCAGCCCGTGTACCACGTGCATAGGGTTCAGAAAGCCGTGGTGCCCCCGTAGCTCATCCGGCATCGCCAGCACCTTCATGCTCACCGTGCAGTCGTCGAGGTCGAGTTGCACCTTCACCCGCCCGCACTTCGACGGGATGATTTCCGCGCGCTTCCGGGCGAGCGTGGTGCTGTCGAAGGATTCGATGAGGTCTTGCACACGCTGGCAGTGGTTAGCGGACTCCCTCACAGTACCGAATATAATCGTATCCACGTTATTGTCCTGTGTAGTCCAGTAGCCCCACAGGTAGACATAGTTGGGTGTCAAACCAGGGGCGGTACTGCTGCACAACTTCAGGTTGCCGAGAGTGTGCATCGGATTATCGGAGAGGTATTTCCCCCTTATCCACTCCGGCATCTTCTCAACCCGCATCGTTACTTCGGTATTGTGCAGGCTCAACTCGATCTGCACTTCCCCACACTTCGATACAATCTTCATACCATCATCTCCTTTGTTCTCCGTACCCAGAACGATCTTTGGCTGTCCTCCAGCTTTATCGTCGTCCTCGAAAAGCCCAACACGGTCAGGTTCTCGGCCAGCATCTCCCTGGTGATGAGCTCCCGGTATGTATGCTGGATATACAGCAGCAGCGGGGCCAGCGGCAGGTGCAACTGCTCGTCGCGGACAAACGAGAGGCCGTTCCTGAACGAATACTGCCAGTCCTTAGTCCCCTTGGTCGCCGAGAACGCAGCTATCCATTCCTCGGTCTGCGCCCGCGTTTCCTGCCCGTCGAGGTCCCTGTGGATGATGTCGTCCTGCAACGCTCCGCATAGTTTCAGCCACTCGGCCTGCTTCATGTTCACGACGACTCGGCCCGTCGCCTCGAAGATGCGGCTGCGGAAGCGAGCCAGCATCAGCAGCGTGTCAACCGCGCCTATGGGGATCGTCGACCCGTCGTCGAGTTCCAGCCGCAGGCGGCTCTTCTCGGCGCCTAGCTTGACTATCGCCTTGATCGGCAGCCCGATCATCAGCGACAACGTTTCCAGCGGCGTATCGTCGCCTTTGGCGGGCAACTTTTGGCCGTTCCTGCACTTGGCCAAGGTGAAGCGCTCCCAGTAGTCTGCCCGCAACTTCAGGTCGTCGCCGTGCTTCCGGCGCCCGGCGATGCAGAGGTTGACTATCTCCTGGTCGGTCCAGCCCGCGTTGGCGGCCCGCGTACCAAGCGCCAGGTCGTATGCGCTGGGCGAGCCGTCGCGCAGTTGCCGCTCCCGCGTCCATGTGGCGGCGAAGTTGGGATCGTTCGCCATCAGCGCCTCGAACTTCTCGGCGGGCGGCTCGGCTGCCGGGTCCAGCACGACGTGCTCGCCCTGTATTTTCTGCGTCTTGACAAGGCTGGGGTGGCCGCCGACCGCCGCACCAGGGAATATCTCGCGGTGCAGTTCGGCCAGCGGCTCGGTGATGTCGCGGATGTCGGGCGGGTAGCCGGCGATGGCCTCCCCGGTCATCACGAAATACCGGCCGTGGTCGTATATCTCAATGCCCTTGACGCGGTTGCCGCCGGCGGGGACCTCGCCCATGCCGATCGCGTGGACGCCCGTGCCGCTGACCGATCTTTCCGTATAGGTTTGGAGCTTGCCCAGTATCTCGCGGGCATCGCTGTTCAGGTAGCCGTCGTTGCCGAGGCAGTTGTCGAGGTCAATGCCGACGAAGGGATCGTCCGCGGTGAACACGAAACCGATCCCCTCGAATCGCGGACGGGCGCGCATCGCAGCCTCGAACGTCGTCCATGTTGCGGGGTCGGTCGTGCTTGCAAGGGCGCCGTTGGTCTGGTAGGGTACCTTGGTCGGCTTGCCCTTGCGTGTTTCAGAGCGCCAACATAGCCATTGCGGGCGCTCGGTGAGAGACAGAGGGAACTTCATGCTTGCACTCCGTTGTGTTTGCTGACACGTCCGGGCGGACTCGAACCGCCATCCCCTGGGAGGCTATGGGGGGGGCAGGGTGCTTTACCATTAAGCTACGGACGTGCTGGTGTGGCCGCCGACGGCCGCACCAGGGATCATTCGCCGTTGCGCTCGGCCTGATCTTTGGCTATCTGCTCCAGAGCGGCCCGTATCTTGGCAGCTGCCGCCTCGTCGTCGATGTTCTCCCCGGCCATGCGGGCGATCTGCTTAACGACCGGCAGATGCCACGACACCGACGACCGGACCATGAGCGTCTGCACGATGATGTGCGCCCTGCGGTGTATCTCGGATATCCGGGCATAGTCGTATCCCAAGGGGACTCCCTGGGCGATGATGGCGTCGAGGTGGTCGGAGACCATCCGCAGCGGGTCGATCTGGCTGACCGGCATAGCCATTCCCTGCTGGCTCGGAGTGATTATCTTGCTCATCCTGCGGTGTCCTTTCCTGAGCTTGGCGAGTCTGTTACTCACCGGGGGTACCCTCAACGGCGATTGTCGAGAAGAGGGGCGCGAGCTCCTCGTTCAGCTTGCGGAATCGCTCCCGCGCCTCGCCCTCGATGCGTTCGACCATCGACGGCACGATAGATGCGTATTTGATGCCGGCCGCGTTCTGCTTCACGTCGAGGGCCAGCGTTGTCAGGACGGACCAGTAGGGAACGCCGTTGCTGGACAGCCGCAACATATACCGCTTGATCGGCGCCAGGGACGTCGGCGGCGCCGACAACAGGACAGGGATGCGGCTCCACGGCAAGGCCATAAACAGCGCCCAACGCTGCTGACACGCCTGCCCGCCGCCCTTGGCGGCCGAGCCAAACTGCGCGTGGGGGCAGACGATGCACTTGCCGCCGGGGCTGCCGACACCCACAGGATTGATGCCGTTGTCGCAGTGGCAGTCCGGGGGCTGGCCGGACCCGCCTTCGTCGATCTTCTTGGCCCAGTAGAGGCGCACCAGCTTGTGGTAGATGATGACGCCGACGATCTGCTTCTCGGAGCACTCGCCTTCAAGCGTCTCGTACGTCCACATCGTCGAGCCGGAGGACGGCACCTTGATGCGCTCGAGGTCATTGGCGGTCAATTCCAGCCCGCCGAGATTGGCTTGCAGGGCTGCCGCTACGCTCTCGCCCTGAAGGATGGGCAGGGTGCCCGGTTCGACCTTCACCAGTTCGTTTTTCTTCCCCATAGTTCTACTCCTTACGCTTTGCGGTCGCTCAACGAGTACATCTCGTTGAGGTTGACCAGTTCCTTGAGGGAGTCCGGGAGCACCGGCATGTCGTCGTTGTCGACCATGCCGTCCCGGACCAGTTCCAACACACGCCCGCGCAGTGTCTGGGCGTTCACGGTCTCGACGACCATGTAGGCCCAGCCGGGCAACTGTTTCAGTACAGCGATTGCCGCCTGCTTGTCGATCAGCGACGGGCGGAACGTCCGCTGCGGATAGACCGTGCGGCCGTCCACGGTGATCTTGTCGACGCCCTCGGCGGCGAGAGCCTCGATGAGGGCCTCCTCATGCCATCTCAAGACCTCTTTCGTCTCTTCGAGCTCCTGTGCGATCCTTGCCTTCTCTTTGCGCAGAGCCAGGAACCTGCGCACCATCTCAATGTCCATAGCCTACTCCTACCACGGCACCTCGTACGAGTTGTTGACGCGATCCATTACCACGTCAATGATTTCCTTCCGCTGCTGGAAGGCCTTGTATATCGCCCGGTCGATGGTGCCATCGGCGACCAGATGATATAGGAAAACTTTGCGGGTTTGTCCGTCGCGGTAGACGCGGGCCCGGGCCTGCAGGTAGTTTCCAAGGGAGTGCACCGAGTAGAATACACACCTGCAGGCCCTGGTTAAGCTGATGCCCTCCGCCCCCGCCTGAATCTGCACGGCGGCAACTGTGGCTTTCGTCTCGCCCCACTCGCCCTCGATGTCGTGCCGGCGGCCGCTTAACTCCACCGACGTGCGGTCGCAGGCTGCCGCCGCCTCGTGCACGGCGTCGAGGTCGGCGTGAAACCGGCAGAATACGACTACCGGCTCGGACTCCGGCAGGTCTAGCAAGAGCTCGCGGAGGGCGTCGGCCTTCTCGTTGTGGACGCGTACCAGCTTTGTCCGCGTCGGATCGTCGATGTCCTCCCAGTGCGCCAGTCCGCTTGTAAGCTGCTGGAGCCGCAGCACCTTGGTCAGCGCGTTTGATACGGTGATGATCCCCGACCGCTGCTGCTCGTCCTGCAGTTCGGCGACCAGCGTGTCGCGCAACTCCCTGTAGGTCGCCATTATCTTGGGCGGCAACTGCACGGTGATCTCGTCCTCGATCAGGTCGGGCAGCTCCATCACGTCTTTGGTTTCCACACGGTCGGCAACTCGGTAGAAGCGCTCCTGCAACTCCTCCTGGTTGATCCACTCGACGACCTCGACGCCGTGCTGAGCGCCCGGCGGCCTGAACCCGCCCCACCGGGCGTAGTGGAACTTGAACGCCTGGAACGACGAGCCGAAGATGCTGGGCGCGAGCACCCGGAACTGCGCGTAGATGTCGAGCGGCGAGTGCGGCATCGGTGTGCCTGTCAGCCCAAGCCGCCGGGGAATCCGTTTGGCGAGCTTGCCGATCCATCGGCTTGCTTTGCCCCCCGGCGACTTGATTCTGTGGATTTCGTCGCAGATCAGCAGGTCCCACTGGACCTCGGCGGCAAGTGTGGCGAACGCCCCGCGCCATATCGCTTCATAGTTGCAGATGAGGCCGGCCGGCGCGTCGCCGCACAGGGCGAAGAAGCGGCGTGTTTCGGCGGCGCGGTCGGTAATGGTTCCGCGTATCGGGGCGATCAGTTGGATGGGCGGTTCGGCGAAGTGGCGCTGGATTTGGATTTGCCACACGCGCAGCACCGGGCGCGGGCAGAGGATAAGGATTCGGCGGGCGCCGACGTTCGCCGCACCCAACAGCGCGGCGAACGTCTTGCCCGTTCCCATCTCCCACGCGAGGAGGTTCGCGGGCCGCGTGGTGATGAGTTCGTAACCCCGCTCCTGGTGGGCGCGGGGCGTGGTTTTCAGGTTGTCGGTGAGCATTCCGGTGTCCCTGTGAGTATCTGCCGAATGTCCTGGTCGGTCAGCCCGTAGGCGCCGGCGTATGCCCGCACGGTCATGGGCCTGGGTATCTTGTACTTGCGCCGCTCATGCTGACTCACGTGGTTAACACTAAGCCCAAGCCGTTGCGATGCTTCCTGAAGCGTCCAGCCGCGCCTGAGCCTTTCTGCCCTAAGTCTGTTGCCGTCGTACATATCAATCTCCTATCAGCCGCCCCTCCTCTATCAGCAGCCCAGGCTGCCCGTGGTCTACGGCGGCAAGCCAGACCACGTAGCCGAGTTTGCGGGCTGCCGTGGAAATGATTTTCAACTGCACGGTGTCGAGCACGCTCGCCTCGTCGACGAAGATGGCCCGCAGGTTCGGCCTGAGCGCTGCGGCAAGCTGCACCGACAGGGCGAGCCGTTCGCCCGTGGACGCCTGCGAGAGCGGCCGGTCGTGGTATCTCAGCTTGAGGTCGAGGTCAACGGACAGTCCCCTGACGGGCAGTTTGACGCTGGCCAGCGTGCGGCGCAGCGTCTCGTCGTGCTCCTCCAGCTTGCGGGTCTGGGCCTTGACCTGCTCGGCGAGGTCGTCGGCCGTGTCCCATGACTGGAGGGCAGTCAGTGCCACCGACTTCGCCGCCCTGGTCTCGCCGGACGCCGCGATGCGCTTTCTGAGCTCGGCCGGGTCGACGTGCTCGCCCATCTCCTCGGCTCGCTCCTGCGACCGCATCTGTGCGGCCTGCGCAGTCTGTATGTCTTGCTCGACCCTCTCGAGCTCCGCCTCCAGTTCGCCCTTGCGCTTCTGGCGGTCTGCTATGTGCGAGGTGCGGCGTTCGATCTCGGCGGCCAGCGCCACCCGTGCCTGGTTGCGCTCGGTGATCTCGTCGAGCTCGGCCAGCAGATCGTCGACCACCGGAACCTCGGTGGCCGCGATAACGGCGAGCTCGGCGCGTGTGCCGGCCATCTCCGCGGTCGCTTGTGCGCGTTTGTGCTCGCGGCCGAGGCTGGTCCGGGCATCATAGAGTTTCTGGCGGGCGGCGTCGTGGCCGTCCACGTCGAAGCCGTCGCCCACAGCCTTGACGATCTCCTTGGCCTGCTCGCGGTCCGAGGAATTGAAAAACCGCAGTGGGTCGATGCAACAGCGCGAGACGATGGTGTCCAGCAGTGCCTGCGGGCTGGCGATCCGGCTGCCGTCGGCTGCGGTTATGGTCAGGGTGCCGTTGCCGTCGCTCTTGCCGGCTCGCCGCACCACAAGTTGCTGCTCACCCTCGAGCGTTACGACGGCCTCCCACGATTCGGCGCCCGACCGCCGGACCTCGGCGGGAACGGCGCTGGCGCCTTCAAGCACCATCTGGATCGCCTTGAGGATGCTCGATTTGCCGGCGCCGTTGGTGCCCTTGAGTGTTACGGTTGGCTGGCCGTCGTCGGTCCAGTCGAACGCCACACACTTCATGACGTTCTGAACGCTCACCTTCGTGAGGCGGTATCCGGTGGTTTCGGCGGGTGTTTCCTTGTCCTTGCTCATTTTCTGCTCCTTGTTCTTGGTCGTGGTCTGGCCGATACGTGTATTCTACCAGTTTTTTTGGGTGATGTCAAGTGTTTTTTCGGACGATTGTTAGAGGAAATCGTTTGACGCAATTCTTCGATCTGCTCCAGTAGGTATGCCATCTGCCGATCGCGCACCGGGCGCGGCTCCTGCCAGTCCCGGCGCTCTTGGTACCCTCTCACATCAGGCATCGACACACCTCCGCCGCCGCATACAACAGGGCATACAGTGCCAGGGGGCCGGCGAGGCCGGCTGCCATCAGCATGCCAAAGAAGAACAGGTCCCAAAGCTCGCCGTCAAGCAGGCACTTCAGCACCATCAGCGCCAGGGGAATGCCGACAAGGACTATTGCGTACGCTATAAAGAGGTGCATGGGTCGTCTTCCGTGATTGTTAGCGCACCGCGCAGGTCCTGCGCAGCGTCGGGGTCGGTAACGTGGGGCAGGGCGGTGAGGATCGCCGAGCGCAGGATGTTACGCTGGCCGATGAGG
>DATKYA010000638.1:0-6517 GCA_035528775.1 Planctomycetota bacterium
TCAGAAATAATACCAGATGCTCTCGTAATCCTCCGCGTGCTCGCCGATGTCGGCAAGACGCCCCAGGTAATCGAGAATGGGCACGTCGACCGCCGTGTGCATCCTGCAATTGACGATGTTCTTCTCCCACGGATGGAAGCCGTACACCCGCGAGCCGCTGGGCAGCACGGTCAGGAGGTCGCGGTGCTGGGCCGCCCGCAGGTAGTTCTTGCCGAGGCCCGGGATGTTGTAGACGGGCGAGTCGGTCCGCCGCAGGCCCGGCAGCAGCCGCGCCTCCTCCTTCTGCTCCTGCAGGATTCGCGCGATCGGCACGCGATAGCTGGCCGTTTCCTCCTTGCCCTTGGGCACAAACGTGTAGTACGGCTCGATCCCCACCCGCCGGAGCAGCATTCGCAGCTTGGCGCTCTCGAACCGCCGCGAAACGTAGAACGTGAACACCTGCTGGTTATACACGCTCAGCCCCGCCCGCCGGAGTCTGTCGGCCGCGCGGGCCATGTCGAGCGTGATCTCGTAGGGATGCTCCACGTGTGTCACGATGGCAAGATCGCGCCGGCCAAGCTCGCGGAAGCTGCCCAGCATCGCCGCCAGCCGCTCCGTGATCCGCATCGGCAGCGTCACCGGCGTCCGCGTCCCGATCCGGATAATATCCACGTGCTTGATCGGCGCGAGTTTGGTGAGCAGGCGCTCGACGTGCTCGTCGTCCATCACGAGCGGATCGCCGCCCGTTATCAGCACCTCCTTGACGGCAGGATGCTCGTCGATCCAGCGGATTGCGGCGTCCAGCTCGTCGTCGGCCGCCATCGCGCCCGGTGCCATCGGCTGGTCGATCTCCCAGTTGCGCTGGCAATACACGCAAATCTGCGGGCATGAGTTGTACGGCTTCAGGATCACGATGGCCGGGTACCGCCGCGTCACGCGGTCCACGGGCGACGTGTCCGACTCCCGCATGAAATCGCAGGCCTTGCGGTGGTTGCGCTTCCTGCTCATGAACTCCACGTAGTCGGCCGGCGGGATCACCTGGGCGCGGATCGCCCGGTCGCTGCCGCCCGGCTCGCGGTCCAGCAGCGAAGCGTAGTACGGCGTCAGGCCGAAGGGAAGGCCGGCGGAACGCGCTGCGGCGATGCTTGCCTGCTCGGTATCGCTCAGCTCCGTGATCCGCCCGAGCACGCCGGCATCGGTGATCACGTGTGCCGTGTGCCAGTGCCAATCGTTCCAGTCGGCCTGCGAGCCGCCGAGCACGTCGAGCACGCGCTGCCTGTTCTGCTCGCGGCGGACACGAACCTCCGGTGCCAGGCCGTCGGCGTAGCGCGACATCTTTCCCTCGATCAGGCCCCACAACCGGTCGAGCTCGCCCGACCGCGCCACCGCCGCCTTGCGGCCGGACAGCCGGTCGTGCGCCGTGGAATCGCCGATGAAGTGGAAGGGCGCCAGCCCGCGCAGCCCATGCACCCAGTGGATCAGCTCGGCGTAGAATGCAGGCTGCAGGTCGTCGCGCGGCACGCCCCGGGCCAGGTCCCAGAATGCCTGCGTCGCACTGAAGCCGCCCAGCTTGTCTGACCTTTCCCGGAAAATGCTGCAGAGCGCCCGGGCACAATCCCTCACCCGCACCACCGTGTGAGCCGACACATCCCCCCGGATCGTTCGCGCGTACATCTTGTTCACCGCTTCCAGCAACGCGTCACGCGCCTCCGAGAGCGTCTTGCAGGGCGCCGCCACAGCCAGAAGCTCCGAAGCCTCCGTGCGGAATGTCTCCTGATCGTACGTGCGCAGTTCTTCGCGTGTGAGCATGGCGTACCTCCTCTCGTGTGCCCATGGGGGTTCTGCTCCCTGCTACCAGCAGCAACAAGAACATCATCCCGGTGTGTTCGTTCAGAGCGGCGGCCTGCGTTCGAGCTGGTAAGGAAACCGGCAGAGCGCAGATGCCCGGAGGGGGACGTTTGCACGGCTCCATCGCGGGATCCGCAATGAAGCTGGTCTTGCAGTAACCGCCGTTTTAAGTATAGCTTATGGAAACGGGGTGGTTCAAGGGTTTTTCAGGATTGGATTGAGAGTGGACAAAATGGACGCAATGGACCAAGTGGACGCAGTGGACGGTGCCCCTCCCTCGAGAGCGCTTGATTCCTACCCCCGTTTCCACTACCATTATGCCAATGGATTGCACTCATCAAACAGCCCGGCCATCCCATGCTTGAGGGGACCTCGCAATGAAACCCGAAAACGAATTCCACGTTATCTCCAACACCCACTGGGACCGCGAATGGCGGTTTCCGTTCGAGCGCACGCGCGCGATGCTCGTCGACATGATGGATCGCCTGCTGGACCTGCTCGACACGTGCGAGGGATTCAAGTATTTCCACCTCGACGCCCACACGATCATGCTCGAAGACTACCTGGAAGTGCGGCCCGAGAAGCGCGATGCCCTCGCGAAGCACGTGGCGAACGGCAGGCTGCTCGTCGGCCCGTGGTACACGCTGCCCGACGCCTGCAGTTGCTCCGGCGAGGCGCTCGTGCGAAACCTGCTCCGCGGCCACAGCCATGCCGCCGAGTTCGGCCGCGTTACCAAGGTTGGCTACACCCCCAACGGCTTCGGCCAGCCGTCGCAGCTCCCCCAGCTCTACGCCGGATTCGGCATCGACTCCATCCTGTTCTACCGCGGCGTGCCCCGCCACGAAGTGAAGGAGCAGTTCATCTGGGAAGGCCCCGACGGCACGCAGGCGTTCGCCATCCGCTTCGGCAAGTACGCCCGCTACAACTTCTTCTTCCTCGTCTACCGGCCGGTCGTGCACGGCCGCAAGGCGTTCGAGTGCGAATACCGCTGGCCCGAGGGATCGCTGCCGTTCCGGCTCGACCGTCCGCTGTCCTACGAGCCGTACTACCTGCTCGACTTTCAGCCGAAGTTCGACCCGAGCAAGATCATCCCCGGCCTGGAGGAGATGCTGGATGCCGACGCCGCCACCAGCACCACGCCGATCATGATGGCGATGATGGGCTGCGATTCCACTGCACCCGACGACATGGAAGCCCGCATCGTCGCGGAAGCCAATCGCCGGCTTGCAGGGGCACACGGCGTGTGCCCGAAGGTCTTCCACGGCTCAATGGAAACCGCGCTCGAGAAGATCCGGGCGATGGCGCCGAAGGAACTCCAGGTGGCACGCGGCGAGATGCGCCACACGCTCCACAGCGGCGGGCACACCGACCTCTACCCCGCCATCTACGGCTGCCGCGTCTACCTCCGCCAAGCCAACGCTGCCAGCGAAGCATTGCTCATCAACAAGGCCGAGCCCGCCGCCGCAATGGCCTGGCTGCTCGGCGAGGAATACCCGCACGGCCTGCTCGGCATCGCCTGGAAGCTCCTGCTCGAAAACCACGCGCACGACAGTATCGGTGGCTGCGCGATGGATCGCGTTCACGAGGACTGCATGAACCGCTACGCCCGGCTCGACGACATCAGCCACGAGGTCATGCGGGCGTCGCTCGCGAGGGTCGTCCGACATATCGACACGTCGAGCCAGCCGGCGGATTCCGTCCTCCTGCTGGCGGTGAACCCGCTGCTGCAACCGCGCGGCGAGGTCGTCTCCGCCGCGGTTGACCTGCCCCGTGACGCCAATGCCGACGACGTCGAAATCCTCACGCTTGACGGCACCGCGCTCCTGCACCAGGTGGACGGCACCGAAATCCTTCGCCCGACCGTCCAGAAGCCGAACGACATCCCCTCGCCGTACTACGCCAAGCGGTTCCACGTGCATTTCGAGGCGCCGGCCGTACCCGCGATGGGCTGGCGGGCGTTCGTCGTCAGGCCCGCGAAGGAGGCCGCCAAATCCGCCGATGCCATTGGCCGCGGCGACCGAATCGGTCATGGCGACCGTATCGGTCGCGGCAAGAACCAGCTCGAAAACGAGCACCTGAAGATCGTCGTCAACGCCGACGGCACGTTCAACCTCACCGACAAGGCCACGAAGAAGACCTGCAAGAACCTCCACTACTTCGAGTCCGGCGGCGAAGTCGGCGACCCTTGGAACCGCATGGTGCCGAAGAAGGACAAGATCTTCACCAGCCGCCGCGGCAAGGCCAAAATGAAAATGATCGCCAACGGCCCGCTCGCCGCCAGCATCGAAATCTCCATCACCATGAAGCTGCCCGAGGGCATCCTGCCCGACCGCCGCCGCCGCTCCGACAGGCTCGTGGCCTACCCGATCCGCACCGTGCTCACGCTTCGCAAGGGCAGCCGCGTGCTCGACGCCGCCACCACCGTGAACAACGTGGCGAAGGACCACCGCCTCCGGCTGCTGCTGCCGACCGGCCTCGCGAAGGCCGAGCACTCCTGGGCGCACATGCCGTTCGACGTGGTCAAGCGGCCCGTGCACGTCCCCAGCGGCGAAGGCTGGCTCGAGCCGCCCACCGGCAGCCATCCGCAGAAGTGGTTCGTCGACGTCTCCGATGGCGCCGCCGGCCTGGCCGTGCTGAACCGCGGCATCAGCCAGTACGAAGTGCTCGAGACGCGCGAGCGGCCCGTTGCCCTCACGTTCATGCGATGCTTCCAGATGCGCAATTCCGTGCAGAACATCGACTACCCCGACCAGCCGGGCTCGCAGTGCCAGGGATTGCAGGAATTCCGGTGGGCCGTGATGCCGCACGCCGGTGACTGGGACCAGGGCGGAGTGATGGCAGCCGCCGCCGCGTGGAACGTCCCGCCGGTCATCTGCCAGATCGGAGTCGGTAGCGGAGCCGCCTGTCGCGCCGGCTCGTGCTCGCCCCTCCCACCGGAGGCATCGCTGCTCGAGCTGTCGTCCGACGGCCTCGTCTTCAGCGGCATCAAGCCCAGCGAAGACGGCAAGGCCCTCATCATCCGCCTCTACAATCCGACAGAACGCACCGTCAGCGGCACACTCGCGATGCGGATGCCGATCCAGAAAGCCGAAGAGGTGAGAATGGATGAAACCCCGGTAAGGGAACTCGCGGCGGACGACGGCAACCGGGTGACGATCGAAGGCGTGGGGACGAGGAAAGTTGTGACGGTGAGGCTGGTTAACTGGCGCGTGGTAGAAAGGTCATGATGAAAGGGAACGGGTATGACATGGACTTCAGCCGTCCGTGCTGCGGTTAGAAGGCTCTGCTCACGGGAAATGAGCCGTGTCTTCAGTCGTCAGCAGCTTATTGAACAGGAGCTAGCACGGATTGTTCGAGACACCCAGTCGAAGGGTAAGACGCCAAATCAGACTCTGAGTCGTGTTCTTCAGGAATTGCGGGACATTGGTGAGCTTGAGTTCATAGATGACGATGGCAACTATCGGCTCATCCAGACATGACGTGGGATCGATCACCCACTGACGGTTATAGGTGCTATTGCCAGACACGAATGGTGATGCACAAGGTGCGCGGCTCCCTATGATAATGAGTGCCGCGCTCGGGTGACTCTTCGCATCACCGACGTGAAGTCGGCGGGGGCGAGACACTTGGGGAGCCAAGGGATGAGTTCGGTAGGACAGTCTGGTAAGCTATCTGCGGGAAGCGCGCTCATCGACATCACCCCTCCCGCCGGCACGCACCTCGGCGGGAAATGCGGAATTCTCCGCCGGACTGAGACCGTGGACATCGAGGACGCCTGCTGCAAAAACGAGAAATTCGAGCTTGTCATAGACAGGCCGGCGCCGGAGGAGAAAGGCACGAACACATGAACACGGCGACACAACTCCGCGAGGCCGCCCTCACGATGGAGCGGATCGACACCCACGCCCACCTGGTGGAGAACTACCCCGACCTCAAGACGGACGTGGCGGGATACGGGCATTTCGAGAACACCGCCCATGTGATCGATTCGCGGGTGAGAGCCGAGGGCTGCCGCGTGCTGTACGGGATCGATCCCGGTGCGTTCCTGCGGCCGGACGCGTCCGGCGAGCTGTTTGCCCGGGCCGTCGAGCTTCGAGCGGAAGGCCCATGGCAGGCAATCGAGCACGCGCTGGACGCGGCCCGCATCTCCAGGCAACTTGCCTTCTGCAACCACAAGCCTGCCGGAACGCGCCCGTTTGCCGGCACGCCGCTCCGGCAGCGCCTGGCGTATCTCGCCTACATCGATGAAGCCATCAACGGCCACGGCGAGCAGCCCTGCCCGGACTTCGCCCTCCCCGGCTTCACGTACTACCAGGGGCTCTGCAACGCACTGGGCGAGCTGAGCTCGATGGACGACTACCTCGCGGCCCTCGATGCGGCCATCGACGGCTGGCGGCGGCACGGGGTGGTCGGAATGAAGACCGCCATCGCCTACACCAGCGGCTTGGCAATCAGCGATCCGCCGCTTGTGGAGGCACGCACCGCCTTCGGTCGCAAAAACGACATGACCGCCGCCGATTTCCGCTCCGTGCACGACTACGCCTTCCGCCACTGCCTGCTCGCGTGCAAGCGAAACGCCCTGCCGGTCGTCATCCACACCGGCTTCCAGATCTGGGGCCACTCCAGCCTCGACCAGTCGAACCCGATGCTGCTGCACCCGCTGCTGGTCGATCGCCGCTACAAGGAGATC